>JBBRRN010000490.1:0-3013 GCA_038200685.1 Nitrospirales bacterium | reverse complement strand
GGGGGTGACCCCGGGAAGGGAACGCGTAGTGGTACGTACAGCGACGGGCTCTAAATATATGAAATCTTCGGTGGATACCACCGGTGACCACCAGGTTCAGGCTCTCAAATCGCTTACCATCCCGTGCGGTTGCGCCACTTGCAACGAGACGCGAAGCGTGGGGGCGAATAAGTCCAAACCTGCCTGCCCTATGCGACCTGGGGCCTTGACACTAGGGTACTCCAAATAGCATCCTCCATTGCTGTACCCTTTACCCCCATCCGCAACAGAGCTACAAGGAGCACCGACATGCGAAATAGAGCAGTTTTGGCCTTAGCAGTTCTTGCCTTCATCACTTTTACACAGGCCGCTGGCGCAGAAGTGGATCGTGAGAAGTTATTAAAAGACCCGGGCGTCTATGCAACCTTTGCCGTCTTCAAGGTCGGGGACCACTGGTCGCAGATGGATAAGGAAGCCAGGGCTAGCAGTGTGGCGGACGTGAAAAAGGTTTTTGAAAAGCATGCGGATAAGGTCGCTGTGGATACATACTTGTTGCGTGGATTGTCCGAGCGAGCAGACTTTTTCATTAGGGTGCACTCCAAGGAAATGGTCGACAACCAGAATTTTCTGGTGGACTTCATGGGCACGACATTTGGGAAAGGCCTTAAAAACACCGACACATTCAATGGCATCACGAAGGCGTTGAACTATGTGCCGAAATTTCCAGAGGATCTGAAGGCCGAGCTGAAGACGCCACCCCCGCAGGGCAGTCCATACGTGGTGGTGGTCCCGATCCGGAAGGATGCCGAGTGGTGGCTCATGCCGCAAGATGCCCGAACCACCTTGATGAAGGAGCATACCGATGCAACCGTGATCTATCTTAAAACCGTGAAGCGCAAGCTGTATCACTCCAGCGGCTTGGACGATCTGGATTTCATCACGTATTTTGAGACCGCTAAGCTGGATGATTTCAACAACCTGGTGACCGCGTTACTGCAAGTGAAAGAGAATCGCCACAATAAACGGTTCGGTGAGCCCACACTACTAGGCACCCTCCGCCCCCTAGATGAAGTCCTGGAGATCTTGACACGCTAAGTCCTATGCGCCAACGGGCTTATCGCTTCCCGTTGGCGTGCTTGGCTACAACCTGCATCGCTTGCAACGAGACCCGAATCGAGGGGCAGAATAAGTTCGGACTCCCTTGCCCTCCACCAAACCAAGCTTGCTCGTGCCGGCGGCTCATCAGGCGAAGCCTATCTTCATTGTCGCCGCCGGATAAGTGTCCTCCAGTAATCATTTCAGAGATTACGTCTGCGCGTGCCGCACGGTTTTTCATTCTTTTATCTCCGATACACCACAGTATCCCCATTGTTCTCCCTCTTACGATGACCGAAGAGATATTTCAGTATCAGATCATTTTATTGCAACACAGTTTTGTCATAAATCCGACGGGCTAGTCGTTCAAAGCTCTTACTCATCGTTCTCTGCTCTTCCTACAATACGCCACCCTGCGAGGCCCTTATGCCCTTCCCTGCGGTCACATTCCCTAGCAATGCTCATATAACGGCCACCGTTTCGAAGTCATGGGAGATCGTGACTATTGTGCTTTTGGCGCTCTGGACGATTGGCTGTACCACTCTACATTCCGAACAATTAAGAGCGTGGGAGCGACACGAAGGAAAGGCCAATCTCTTGATTTTTGTGCACGGTTTCTATTCGTCCAAAGAACAAGCCTGGGGCTCGTTCATTCCACTGATTAAAGAAGACAAAGATTTTAATGAATTCGATATTCTTTCGTACGGCTATCCACAAGAGATTTGTGGTCAAACAAACGATATTCGTGATGTCGGGGCACACCTTAAGTCGGACCTGACCGAAGAACTTCCGAAATACGACACGACCATATTTGTAGGCCACAGCATGGGAGGGCTAGTAGTCTTGAATGCTCTTCTTGAATTAGGAGGTAGCCATGCCACGCTAATCAGCAATAAACGTTTATTCGTAATGACTCTCGGGACTCCGTATTACGGTGCGGAGAGGGCTAGTATATTTGGAGAGATTTGTCGGAACCCTCAGGGCGAAGCGATGAAGGTCCTGGCGAATGAGGGGGGACGGCTAATGCGAGACTGGCAGCAAAGGGCTACCATCCCTGTGTATCCATTTCATGGGCTGAAGGATGAACTCGTTAAGATGGCAAGTGCTTGCGGTATAGCTCCTCACATCTGTGAAAGACTTGACGGAGATCACGCCTTGATCGCAAAACCGCCAGATCGGGAACACCTTACCTACAAAAACTACGCTCCATGAAGGATAAGGCCGGAAGTAAAACCATATCCCCATCGGAACAAAGGATTCTCAATGATGGGGTACGTTTATTAAAAACGTGCGGGCCGTCCCCCCTTACGTAAAGACCAGCAGAAGCATTTGTTGGACGCTGGGTTTCACAACTGAACCTCTTGTATAGTACAAGAAACGAACCGTACCGCGACTTGGAACACCTTATGAAAGTCCAGGGGCGCGCCTTAGTGGCTGATTCAGGAATAGATTTACATCCAGAAATCATGTTCACCCTTAGCTGCCTGGAAAAGATGAGATACTTGAAGTTAGAGAAATATGATCCCCCTCGGATGTATAGAGGGGGAAAGGAAAATATGAAGATTATTTTTTCGGAATCCATGATGCCTATTCCCTATTGACAGCTATATCGCGTGGGCGCGCTGGCTTCAGTCTGCATCGATCAACGAGACACGAATCGTGGAGGTTGAATAAGTCCGGTTGATTGTGCCCCTAGGCTTCTCTGTGAGGCCCCCCATGCCCGTCTCGATTCGCCCTCACTGTCGTTTTTCTGTTCCTGAGCAATGACGCAATAATGAAAAAGCTCTTCGATTTCCTCCTTCCCTACAAAGTCTGACCTTCCCCCAATTCCGTGGACACCTGGTTAAGCCACTGCCGTCCTCGCTTCGTACTCGGCCGGGGAGTGATAGCCGAGCGTGGAGTGACGCCGCCTCCGATTGTAGAACACCTCAATGTACTC
>JBBRRN010000489.1:0-3015 GCA_038200685.1 Nitrospirales bacterium | reverse complement strand
TATTATGCTCTCTCACTCCGCCATTCAGAAACCGCATTCGACTGGGTAAAGAAGGCTCATCCAAGTATAATCAGAACACTATACCGGGACATTCCCGTCGCTCCGCTCCCCGAACAGCGCCGCATAGTCGCCCTTCTCGACGAAGTGTTTGCCGGCATCGCCACCGCCAAGGCGAACGCCGAGAGAAACCTTCAAAACGCCCGAGCGCTATTTGAGAGCCAACTGGATTCGTTCTTCATCCAGCGCAGCGAGGGTTGGATCGAGAACAAGCTGGGGGATGTCACAACTAAGATTGGCAGTGGAGCAACGCCTCGAGGTGGCGAAGAATCGTACAAGGCCGAAGGCATTTCATTGATTCGAAGCCTGAACGTACACGATTTGGGCTTTAGGTATGCCAGACTCGCCTGTCTTGATAGCACTCAAGCCAGCGAACTTGCGAACGTCGAAGTCCGGGTTCGTGACGTGCTGCTGAACATCACAGGTGCCTCAGTAGCCCGATGCTGCATCGTTCCAATCGATGTAGTTCCGGCTAGAGTGAACCAGCATGTATCGATCATAAGGCCGATTGACGTAGAGTTGCACCCTGAATTCTTACACTTTCTCCTCATTTCAAAGACGTACAAAGATCGGTTGCTCCAAACGGGCGAGGAAGGCGGTTCGACAAGACAAGCAATTACCAAGGCGCAAATTCAGAACTTCTCAGTCTGGTATCCAGGCATCCCTGAAGAACAAATGACAATCGTCCACCGGCTAAAGAACATGCTCGTCGAATCACAACACCTCGCACTCCTCTACGAGCGAAAGCTCGCCGCGTTGGAGGAACTTAGGAAGTCGCTGTTACAACGAGCCTTCAGCGGAGATCTGTGACATACCATGAAAGCTAGCGAAGCCAAATTCCTCGACTTCCTCAAGAGAGCGCCGCAATTCGTCATCCCGATCTACCAACGTACGTACTCCTGGACCGACAAAGAATGCCGCCAGCTGTGGGATGACATCCTGCGCTGTGGCAGCAGCGACAGCATAGGCGTCCACTTCGTCGGCTCGATCGTCTACATAGAAAGCGGACTTTCTCAGGTTGTACATCAAGCGCCTCTGCTTGTGATCGATGGCCAGCAGCGACTGACGACGGTCACGCTCCTGATTGCCGCGCTCGCAGAGGCCGAGGGCGATCCGGAACCGATGGAGGGCTTCTCTGCCGATATGCTCCGCGGCTACTACCTGCTCAACCCGCTGGAGAGAGGTGAACGAAAATTCAAGCTCCTTTTATCACAGACGGATAAGGGTTCGCTCACCGCGATTGTCGGAGGTCTTGAGCAGCCTCAAGAACCCTCCCTGCGCATCACGGAGAACTTCGAGCTCTTCAGATCTCTCCTTAAAGGCTGCAAGGGGGACCTGGCCTCGGTCTGCAACGGACTGGCAAAGCTCGTCGTGGTGGACATTGCGCTTAACCGCGACCAGGACAATCCACAGCTAATCTTTGAAAGCATGAACTCGACCGGTAAGGAGCTGAGCCAGGCGGATCTCATCCGCAATTTCATTCTCATGGGCCTGGAGCCGGACCTTCAGTCACGGCTGTATGAGCAGTTCTGGCGGCCCATGGAAGTGGATTTCGGGCAGGAGGCCTACGGCACGCACTTCGACGCATTCATGCGCTACTATCTCACCGTCAAGACCGGAGATATCCCCAATATCAACGCGGTCTATGAAAAGTTCAAGCTCCATGCGCGGACATCAAGGGGCAGCGATTCAGACGACAACGACCATGTCGAAAGGCTGGTCCGAGATATTCGCGACTATGCGCGCCACTTTTGCGCGATAGCGTTGGGAAAAGAACCGGATGCCGATCTCAGCCACGCATTTGACGACCTCCGCGAACTGAGGGTCGATGTCGCGTACCCATTCCTTTTGGAACTCTACCACGACTACAAATCGGACGCGCTTTCGAAAGCAGACCTGCTGGAGTGCGTGCGGTTGATCGAATCCTACGTTTTCCGACGTGCCATCTGCACTATCCCAACCAACTCGCTGAATTTGACCTTCGCAACATTCGGCAAGGCGCTTAAGAAGGACCGCTACTTGGAGAGTATTCAGGCGCATTTCCTGCAGCTGCCATCTTACCGGCGATTCCCATCCGATGAGGAGTTCCACCGCGAAATCCAACACCGTGACCTGTACAATTTCCGCAGCCGAAGCTACTGGCTGCGGCGCCTGGAGAACCACGGTCGAAGAGAGCGTGTCACCGTTGGTGAGTACACGATCGAACATATTCTGCCGCAGAACGTGGAACTGTCGCCCAAGTGGCAAGAAGCGCTCGGCACTGATTGGAAGCGAGTACAGCAAGAATGGCTACACACCCTCGGCAACCTGACGCTGACCGCTTACAATGCCGACTATAGCGACCGCTATTACACTGAAAAGCGTGACATGCCCAGTGCGCCGGAGAAGGGACTAAAGCAGAGTCCGCTCAAGCTCAACCAGGGGCTAAGTGTACTGGAGATCTGGGATGAATCCGCGATACAGTTACGTGCCGCCAGGCTCGCCGATCTCGCCCTTACTGTTTGGTCCGCTCCGTTGCGTGACGCAAGCATAGTGGACGCCTATCGCGCGAAGCCGGTTGTCGTGTCGGAGTACACGATTGACGACCATCCGCACCTTCTGGCTGCAACCACTCGACCGTTGTTTGAGAGTTTTCGCAAGGCGGTGCTTGCGCTCGATCCTTGCGTGAGCGAGGAGTTCCTAAAGCTCTACGTCGCCTATAAAGCCGAAACAAACTTCGCGGATGTGGTTCCCTTGGCTAAGCGACTGCGTATATCGCTCAACATGCGCTTTGCGGACATGAACGACCCAAGAGGGTTATGCCGAGATCTCACTGGAGTCGGCAGATGGGGAAATGGGGATGTGGACGTCAGCCTGGCGAATCTTGATGATCTGCCCTACATCATTGGGCTGGTCCGCCAATCACTCGAACGGCAGCTCGGTAGCAGTGGAGACGCATGAACGAAGCCGAGACCAGAG
>JBBRRN010000488.1:0-3033 GCA_038200685.1 Nitrospirales bacterium | reverse complement strand
GGTCGATGTGATTGCGACGGCCCCAACGAGCTTTGTCAAAATTACGTCGATCACTTGATGTGACCCATGAAGCACTGTGAATGCGGGAAAGCGATATACATCGCGGTGAGGCGAAAAGGCAACGGAAATCAGCACACCCGTGACCATTCGTGGTGTAACCGCTGCTATCACTCGGCAAGGTCCAGCGCAGTGGCACGTCGACTGCAACCCAAGCCCTGGTGGGTCGCAGTGAGCTCACTGAGGCAGAGCCTGCATGAAGCTGTGTAAGTCATTGAAATCACTAGGTTCTTCCTTTTGTTTGATTACATGCGGGTCAGGCACGCCGCGATACCCATCTAGGGCCAGACTTTTTTAGGGGTTGTTGTGGTAGTGCACAACCACCACAGGTGAGAAGATGAAGAATTTCTCGATGAACAAAACGGCGCAGATTTTTGGCAAGGACCGGGCAACGCTTTACGCGTGGATTCGAAGGGGATGTCCATGGGGGAAGCCTGAGGGGCCCGGCAAGCCCGCCAGCATGGACTTTAAAGCCGTGCTTCAGTGGCGTCTGGCTCAACTCGCCGGCTTCGGCTACACGAAGGAAGAATTACAGGTCTTCGAAACACAGGCGCGGGGCCGGCTGAAGGAACTCCGGCAATGTAAGCAGTAACAATCTCGGACTCAATAGCACCGTGAATAAGGAAGGCTTATCAAAAAAGTGCAGGGTTTCACTGAACAGCGTCACCGGCTGGGTCCGGAAGGGTTGTCCCCACTCGAAACAAAAAGACGGGACCTACCATTTCGATCTTGCGAAGGTTGAGGTCTGGCGGAAGAAGACCAGCAAAGTGAATGCCCCCATATCGGCCACGTTCGCCGACGCGCAGCGCAGGAAGGAAAATGCTCTAGCGGATCTGCGCGAGATGGAAGTTTCTCGAAAGCGGGGTGAACTCGTAGAGAGAAAACAGGTCGAGGGAGAAGCCTTCAAGACCGGCCGCCTCGTCCGAGACTCCATCCTGGCTCTTCCCGATCGACTGTCTGGCGTCCTGGCGGCGGAGACTGACCAGGGAAAGGTTCACCTACTGTTGACGAAGGAACTACGACAAGCCCTTGAGGGCCTGCACAACAAATTTTCGAAGGAGTTGGAGCCGGTATGCAGATAGAAACCAACAATCTCCGCATCATCGCCATGCCCCATATCCTCTCGCTGGAGAAGGGCCGTATCGACGTAAGCCGTCCAGCTGGTGGCAACGTGAAGAATCTCCTGAGGTCGATTGCGGGGATAGGGTAGATCAGATCATCATCCTCAACCGAGCCGAGCAAGAGGCCATGCGGGCCGAGCTCGCACGGGCGCACGACAGAGATCTAAGTGAGTGGAGCCGGCTGTTTTCAGGGCTACCGGCAGCCTAGCCCTTCGCAATCTTCTGCGCGCACAGAGAGTCCTCACTTCCTTAATCGCGCAGGTAGCGGTTAGCGGCATGGGTCGCGAACGCCGCCACGTCCTGATATTGTGTTGCGAGCAATGAGAGTGTCTCCTGTGCGCTGGCCTTGCTAGCCGACTCCACCCGTAATAATGTGAAGAGAGCGTTGAGATCTTCCCCGTGCCCGCGGCTGAGATCGCTCATCACGGCGTCATATCGCCTCATAATAAACAGCATGGCCTGGTCGTGTGCGCTTCCTCCGGTGTTGCGATCGAGGAGCCCGGTTTGCACCCGCACGAGGCTGACGAAATAGTGGCTCGGCTCATACTCATGGACCGCGCCGGAGACATTGTCTGTCGTGGTGCCGAAGAATCCACCGACTAGGATGTTGCCCCATACGGAATAGTTCATCCGGGCGCTGAGTCGCGTGACGAGAGGTGTGTAGCCGTCCTTCGTAAACGTCACCCATTGGCCGTCTGCGCGGTCCAATTGAGCCGTGAACGGCGTCTTCCCAAGGATCCGCGTTTCGTGCTGCGTGGCTCTCGATGGAGGGCCATCGGTCAACGTCACGATCACGTCATCGGGAACACTCTGAAAGCTCACCTGTTGAGTCACGCCACTGGTCATCGTGGCGCACCCCGCGAGCAGTACCAATCCGATCAGCCCAATGATCCTATACATGGTGGTCCTTTCGTTAAATGCGGTTCGTGATTCGATCACCCGGATGTTTTCCCCTTGGTTCAACAGGTCGCTCGCCGTAGAACGTCGGAGATCGTTCAACCAGAGGTGGGGCAGTCCACACTTCGCCCTTATCCCTTCCCCATCTTCTACGCCAATCTACGATCCCGAACGCCAGCGGGAGCGTATCATCAGCTCACTTCCCCTTCGGTAACAGCCCCTTTTTTTCTAGAACGGCGGGTGGCCATGCGAGTTTGGCCTGTCGCCTACTCTTCAAATGTCCCGTTGCACGAGTTCAGCCATAGATTCCAATAGATCGACATCCAGATTGGCGATATGTCGAGGTTGGAAATCGAAGTGACAGACGGTCCCGACCATCGTGCCGTCATCATTAAAGATGGGGACGCCGCAATAGGCCTGCACGATCGTCTGTTTGGGATGGTCCTTGACTCGTTCATCAGATCTCGCGTCATGGGTTGTGAACATGGCGCCAGAATCCCGGACAAACACGCAATAGGAAGCCATGATGGGGATATCCTCGCAAGATTGTACCTCCGGATGTTCGCGATCGTAAAAGGTAATGCTATGGAGCCTGTCGCCTTCGAATCGGTATAAGGATGTAAAGCGGTGGCTGGTGAGAGAATTGAGAAATGCGAGGGAGGCACGAAGGCCCTCCTTCCTCAACACAGACTTCAATTCACGTAGAACGATAGCGTTGGAGGCGCGTTCCATAGTTGCCTGAGAAACAAGCCGCTTGAAAATCCGTACACCTTACTTTCCCTTCGGCAGCTTCAGTACTACCCCTTTTTTCTCTAATCCATCAATGTGAGTTCGCAGGATCTCCAGAATGTAACTCTTCATGGTCGTGCGGTGAAGCGAAGCCGCCACTTTCACCTTGTCCGCCAAATCAACGGGTAAGTCGCGAAGCAGATAATCTCGACTGTCTGGGGTCGGTTCT
>JBBRRN010000487.1:0-3035 GCA_038200685.1 Nitrospirales bacterium | reverse complement strand
CACGTCGCGGCGGCCCCGCCGCTCCCACAGACGGGCCTTCTCGCCAACGACCATAAACGTGCCGGTCAGGCCATGCTCCGCCAGGATCTCGGCGAGCCAGAGTACAGCGTCGTCGCTCTCCGGCGCAATCAGATCCTCGACGTCGAAGCAGAGAACGGTTGGGATCTTTGATGTTGGTGGTGGCTGAGAATCTGGCATGATTGTCTCCAGGCTTTCGACTCGCGACGGCTTAGAATTCATTGCCGCCCTTGCTGCGTCCTCCGTGAAATGTGGTGAAACGGGCAGCTTGCAAAATGATCGTTTGGACATTGAAGCGTGGGGAGGGAATGTACGATGAGACGAGTCGCGCGAGCCTCTGTAACTGCAGCGTGTGTGGTCGCAATCATAATGATCGGTTGGGGCGCCTCGCGCCTGGCATTTCGTGGCATTAACGTCGAAGTGACAAACCACGGCCCAATCATGCAGGATGTCAAAGTCCGGCTCACCGGTATTTCCTATTCATTGGGCGATTTGGCCACAGGATCGAGCAAAGCCGTTCGAGCGAACCCTACCGGGGAGTCGTCGGTTTCGATCGAATTCACGGATTCAGCCGGGCACCGAAGGTCACACGAGGTCGATACATACCTTGAGCCGGGATATTGCGGTACTATTGCAGTTCTCCTGACCCCACAAGGCACTGTTCAGACAATTGAGATAGTTAGAGGCCCGCCGTGCTTTTGAGCTTGACGGGCCTTTGGATGACGCTACGGTAAGTTGCGTTCTGCCTCGGGCCGTAACCACGCAATTGATGGCGGGGCGGACCAGCCGTCCACTTGCCCATCGGTCAGGATCGGATAGCGGGAGGTGACGCCGCTGATGCTATCCACGGCCGCTCCGATTATGACCTGACTTATGCGCGACTCGCGAATGGCGTAGGAGCACATCCAGCAGGGCTCGACGTTGGTATAGAGCGTGCAACCGGTCAGGTCGAGCGTCTCCAGGGCGGCGAAGGCCAGGCGGACCGCCGATAGCTCGGCATGCGCGGCGACATCCCGTGTCGATTTCACCTGGTCCCGCGCTTCGGCGATAACGCGCCCATCGCGCACGATCACCGCGCCCACAGCGGGATCGCCGAGGCTCATGGCCTGTTCGGCTAGGTTCTGACAGCGCCGCATGAAGGTTTCTGTATGTGACATCATGTCCGATCGCTCCCTTTACATCCTTCGACGCGGAACTTTGAGAACCTGACGTCTACAGATGGTCATGGGAGTCACAAGCTCCAAAATCTCCCCTTACGGCGTACGTCGACACCCACATAATCCTCTCGTCAGATTCGTATCCATCCGGCCATCTGCCGCGAATCGGATTGGGCCAATTCGCTTGAAATTGATTATTGATTATCCCACGGAGTGGTACACATTCCTATTCCGGCGGCTCAACGACAATTGGAGGTTCGGTCGTCGTGATCCTCCAGATCAACGATGCTCCCATCCGAATCACCATTTCTGCGAAACAAAGCCAATTTCCCGGTCAGATATTCCATCGTCGATGGCGCGAGGCCGTAGTTCCTTATGTCAGACATGATGAAATCCCTGCCTCTCGTGGCAAGTATTTGGACGGATAGTAGAATAATATGCACTAACTTGAGGTTTAGTGAACCGGGTGGAATACGGGTTTGTGCCGGGGATGTGGAGCGCCTGCTGCGCCGACATGCGCTAACTATGGAGCCGAGTAATACAGAGCCGCCGGGGGAAGACTTTCGCCGCCTCGGGTTCCCCTCAGATTTTCATCGCCATCCTGTGCGTAAGGTCAGGATAGTTGACTGTTCAGACGAGATCGTCCTAAAAATGGCTGGGGCTCTGCGAAGGTCTGAGGTGCTACCCTTGCAAGGTCCGGGTTGAGGTATCCGGCACGTCGCGGAACTTGGCGTAGTACATTGCATAAAGCCAGCCCGTGCATGCGACGAAGGATAGCTTCTGCGCGATTGGAAGCAATCCGTATAGTACGTTGCCGTAGTACATGACCGCCGTGGAGAGCAACAGCGCCAGACAGCTTAACCCGATAGCGAGCATGAGTCGGTTTCGTTCTATTACCAACTCGTGCAGCAGTGCGACCATCCCCGTCAGAAAGAACAGCAATCCGATCGTGACCATCAGGTTGTGCATGCGTGTGACCGCGAGAAACGAATAGACCGCGGTGCCGATGCCGGCAATTTCGATCGTCTTGCCAGGGAATTGCGTCCGGGCTTTCCTGGCCAGGCTCCTGAATACCAGCCACTGGCTGGCGCAGAAGATCCCCATGGCGGGAATGGCGAAGAATCTCGCCGGGTTGGCCGAACCGTTCAACGCGGTCGGTTGGAATAGGGAGCAGATGAAGTTGCGCGTCCAGTCATATCCAACGGAACTGGCAGAAAAGGTAGTGCCGCCAGGATAGTAGGCTGCCGCCACTGCGAAAAGGCAGACCGACGCGAGCAATCCGATGAGTGGCAAGTGGTTTTTCAATGGTTTTTGATTGCAGTTTCGCACCGGGACTATTGTCGTGTAACGATCGATTGTCCCGCGGTGTTCGGGATGATCCGGATTGTCAGGTCGCCCTGAAAGGATGTCCTTTCCAAATTAGACCATCCGCCGGGCACATCCGTTTCGTTCGCCCGAGTCTAACACGACAGAAGCCGCTCGGTTGTTACGATCGAGCGGACATAGATTTCCCGTAGGATCTTAAGTTCCAACGATCTGAGTCACCTCGGCCTTCCGGCCGAGAAACGCCGAGCCGGATTGCTGCTTCGTGCTCGACCTCTTTACGGCTCCAGCTTTCGGAACCCGGGGCGTCGTCCGGCCAGATTGGGAAAACCGGCTGATGGGCATGGGCCGCCGCCAGGCCAGGATCGACGTGAGGAGGCTCGCGCAAAGATGGCTACGTGCATGATGGGTTTGATCCCTTCACAAGATCCCCCAGTTGGATCCACATGTGATGCTATTCCGAAGGCTCGATCTCAAGCTCCATGAAGACGACGATCGGCCTGAACTGATCGGGAAAGTCTGCGGGACCGTCCCGGT
>JBBRRN010000486.1:0-3045 GCA_038200685.1 Nitrospirales bacterium | reverse complement strand
GCCCTTGCGGAGCGTTCCAGAGAAAACGCAGTGTCGTAAGCGTGCGTTCTACTGCTATAGCACGCGACACAAATGCGCGCTCAACGCCAACGGGGTATGCCGCCAACGCGAGGCCCGTGGCGGCAATACTCGCAGGCCAGTCCGGTTCGGTCTTGTCTAATACCAGTCCATTAGCGGGATTCGTTTCGTGCAGAAAATAGTCAAAGGTTTGGCGCTGCAGCTCCTCTAGTTCGCCATCGACCGTCATTTTGTTCCTGCTCACGCGCTCTCCCGGTCTGTCAGCTAGCCTCGGTTGGAAATTTTCTTCATCGATTTCTCCGCGTGATCTGTCGACCTGCTGGTGCGAAACGGAACATAGCCACCAGCGAGACATGCAGAATAGGCAATCTCACCCCCTAGAACACAACCAGCCGTACCGTCTTAGTGATAGCATTGCGCTTCTCTCCTTTCCAATCGGCTCATGACAGCGTCGATTCCAGGAGCCTAGTTCGAGTGTATCGACGAGGACAACTATCGCTGTCCGCGTGCGGACAGCACGTTATACAGTGGCACCCAGATCAGGGCAAAGTACCATCCATAGCCATAGCTCTCGATTGCCCCCAGGAAGAAACTCTTCCAACTGATCCACTGAAAGCCGGGAAGTAGGTGTTGCCATGCCTGGTACATCGCTTGTCTCGGGAACATCAGATCGAAGCAGACACAAAGAACAAATGTGATCGCGAGGAATAGACTTGTCGCATGACCCACTCCCTTTAGAGAAATACCTGGTCTCATGTTCAGCCCCTTTCGCTAGAGATATACTTTGCCGGATCGGCCTCAAACTGGTCCAAACACTTCCTGGAACAGAATCGATACTCCCGCCCATCCTACATCTTTGTGTCGCCCTGCCCGGGCTGAACCGCCATGCCACAGAGTGGGTCTTTCGTTGTGGTAGCATCCGTGCCTGGCACGGTGCATGATCCGCATCATTAGTTCGTCAGAACTTCCGGGCGTGCTCCAGCGCGGCGCATCTGCCAGCCGCGCCACATTTCATAGATTACCGGGATCACGATAAGCGTGAGTATGGTTGACGTCACCATGCCTCCCACCATTGGAGCCGCAATTCGTTTCATCACATCCGCTCCGGCGCCCGCGCTCCACATGATGGGGAGGAGACCAGCGATGATTGCCGTCACGGTCATCATCTTGGGCCGTACGCGCATGACGGCACCTTCAATGATGGCGTCGTAAATGTCCTTGGGTGTGGTCATCTTGCCTTCTTTTAGCCGGCGGTCGTGCACTTCGTCCAGATAAACGATCATCACGACACCTGTCTCAGCGGCGACTCCTGCCAGCGCGATGAATCCCACCCAGACTGCCACGCTGGTGTTGTACCCCAGGATGTAGATTAGCCAAACCCCACCCACGAGTGCGAAGGGCACTGACAACATCACAATCAGAGTCTTCGCCACGGATTTGAAATTGGAATACAACAACACCAGAATAATCAGCAGCGTCAACGGAACGACATATTTCAGAGTTTCTTTGGCGCGTTCCATATATTCGTACTGGCCGCTCCATTCAAGATGATAGCCAGCGGGAAGTTTCACCTTCTGGTTTACCACCTGGATAGCATTCTTTACATAACTGCCGAGGTCGACACCGGCGACGTCAACATACACATAACCCAAAGGTTCTGCTCCCTCGGTCTTGATGACCGGCGGCCCCATGGTTAGGCGGATCGTTGCGAGCTGCGTGAGAGGCACTTGGGAGCCACTCGGGGTTGCGACGAGCACCCTGTCCAACGCCTGCGGATCGGTTCGGTAGTCGCGAAGGTACCTCACATTTATCGGGAAGCGTTCTCGACCTTCCACTGCCGTGCTGATATTCATGCCGCCGATGGCGGTCTCGATGACATCTTCAACGTCGCCCACGGTCAGTCCGTAGCGCGCTATAGCGTCGCGATTGATGGTAAAGTCCTCGAAATATCCGCTGACTACCCGCTCCGCAAAAACATTTCGAGTGCCGGGGGAGTTGCGCAGAGCGTCCTCGATTTGTTGCCCAATTCCCTGAATCACCTTCAGGTCCGGGCCGAAAACCTTGATACCGACGGGCGTCCGAATCCCAGTCGAAAGCATATCGGTGCGACCCTTGATGGGCATGGTCCAGGAATTAGAAATCCCCGGAATCTTAAGGGCACTATCCAGTTGGGCAGTGAGTCTTTCCGAGGTCATACCCTTGGACCATTGTTTCTCGGGCTTGAGGACGATCGTCGCTTCGCCCATTTCGAGCGGGGCGGGGTCCGTGGAGGTGCGCGCACGCCCGGCTTTTCCGAATACCGAAAGCACTTCGGGAAACTGCTTGATGATTTTGTCTTCGAGCTGGGTGACTTCTGCCGCTTTTGCAATGGACATACCAGGAAGACCTGCGGGCATATAAAGAAGAGAGCCTTCATATAGAGGCGGCATGAATTCTGATCCGAGCCGCCAAAAGATTGGAACCGTTACGACCAAGGTAAGCAGGGCCAGGAGGAGGACCGTCTTTGGAAATTTCAACGCTAGGTGCACAACCGGCTGATAGACCCAAACCAGAAATCTGTTCACCGGATTCTTGTTCTCGGGAGCGATCTTGCCCCGAATAAAAACCAACATTAAAACGGGAACCAGCGTCAACGAAAGCAAGGCGGCGAAGAACATCGAAAACGTTTTGGTATAGGCGAGGGGTTTAAATAACCGCCCCTCCTGTGCTTGCAGGGTGAAGACCGGAATAAACGCTACGGCGATGATCAACAAGGAGAAGAAGAGGGGTTTTCCCACCTCTTTGGCGGCCTCGATGATAATTTGGTTGCGGTCCCCTTTCCGGCCGTCAGCTTCCCACTTCTCTAGATGCTTGTGGGCATTTTCGATCATCACAATGGCGCCATCGACCATGGCCCCGATAGCGATGGCGATGCCGCTCAGCGACATGATATTGGAGTTGAGATGGATGTAGTGCATGACGACGAGCATCATCAGAATCGCCACCGGCAATGTCAGGATGGCTACCAGCGCGCTGCGAAAATGGAAG
>JBBRRN010000485.1:0-3047 GCA_038200685.1 Nitrospirales bacterium | reverse complement strand
TAGGCTTCGATCGTGTTGAGGGAGAGACCACCCTCCACCCGGAGACGGCTCAAATATCGCTCAGCCAGCGGGTGTAACATCATCGATGTCATGATAGCCAATCACCCAGATGAACACAACGAACCCCGGACGGAGTTTACCTTGACACCCTACAGGGTTTCCGATAGTAGTCACATGCAACCGACATATCCGTCACACCGCCAGGCAGGATGCTGAAAAAGTCCGCCAGCGGCGTTCTCACTTCGCTCAGAGGCTCAACGTACCGAAGCGTACGCCTTGCCTCTTCGCTCGTTGCGGCCTTGCTGGACAGCCATTTCGAGCATCCTGAGGCTATGTTGACACCGACACCATTATGCAAGATCCTAAAGGTGTATTGTGCATAAACTGAGTTTTTCATGGCCCGCCCGTTAACATCTCTGTCTGCACATCGCACGTATGCTCTTTCAGTACGCTGGTGCTATGCGCTTGCGCTTGTCTTGAGCATCCTCTGGCCGGTTGATGGGTTCGAACGCCAGTCGTTCGTCTACGCAGAAACGGGGCCCGCGAAGCCAGCGAGCCATCCCACGCTGAACCAGGCGAAACGCCTGATCGACGCAGGAAAGTCTGAAGAAGCCGTCACCATACTCCGTCGTTTTCTGGCCACCTCTCCAAAACCCGAGCTGCTCGATGACACGTATCTCCTCCTCGGTGCTGCACTCCACGGCACCAAGCAACATGGGGAGGCGTTACATTACTTGCTGCTGCTGCAGACGGAATTCCCCGACTCAGAGGTGACGGACCGAGGCAAGCTGTTGCAAGTCCGAGTCCATGCGGCAATGGGGAACCTCGACCTTGCCCTGCCGATTTTGACCGGCCTGCGAAACCTGTCAAAAGATGAAGCCACCAAACGCGAGGCCCTACGGCTAAGCGGCGATTTCTACGCACAAAAAAAAGACACGACCCGCGCCATTCAGGCGTGGCTTGACGAAGTGGCGTTGGGAACTGAAGACCAAGCAGAAGACGTGCGTACCCGCATTCGCGATCTGACTAGCGGGACATCCGACAAGAAATCCCTGGAACAAATCCGGAGCACCTTTCCACGCAACTTTCCCGGCGATCTCGCGTCACTCCGGCTCATTGAGCTCTACATCAGCCGTGGAGAAGAACACCAGGCCATCCGGCAGATCCAGCAATTTCTCGTAAATTTCCCGACTCATCCGCAGACAGCGAAAACTTCGGATGTACTTGCCACACTCCAAGCCAAACAAAAATCCAACCAATTTTTCATCGCCGTCGTCCTGCCGCTCTCAGGAAAACTCGCTCCCTTTGCCGGTGAAGTCCTCAGTGGAATTCAGCTGGCCGTCGAAGCCAATAGAGACCGGGCTGGAGGTCCATCGGTTGGTCTTATCGTCAAAGACCTTGAATCCGATCCTGCCACATTTTTAGATGAATTGTCCGAACTGCTGAACACCGATCGGCCCCTCGCCGTGATCGGCCCGCTCCTCTCGAAAAATCTGCCGGTCATGGCCGAACTCGCCGAACGAGCCCACATCCCCCTGATCACGCCGGCCGCGACGTTCCCCAACGTCAGACGACTCGGCAACTATGTATTCAATACGGCGCTCACCTATGAACTTCAAGCCAAACGCATCGCCTCGTATGCCATCAAAGAACAAGGCTTCCGCCGATTCTGCATCCTGCATCCCGACACCACCTATGGCCGCGAGTTGGCCCGACTCTTCACCCAGGAAGTGCGCCGACACGAGGGAGAAGTGATCGCCGTCGAATCCTACAAAGAGGGCGAAATTGATGTGAGCGGGCAGCTCAAACGTATGAAGGCGGAGGACCTCAACCGATATGGCCTGGCCGTGCCAGTCGATCAGACAAAACTGGCCGGAAAACTGACAAAGCTGGACAAGAAAGTCTATTATACACCGGGCTTCGATGCGATCTTTATTCCAGGCCGCGCAGCCGACGCCGGCATCATTACGGCCCAATTGAATTTCCACGACATGAAAGTACCGTTCCTTGGCGCGAATGGATGGAACTCACCGGACTTCGCCCGCACTGATGATTCGTCGATCGATGGAGCCGTGTTCGTTGACGGCTTCTTTATCGACAGCCAGGCCCCGACCGTGCAGGACTTTGTCGCCCGGTATAAAAAACGGTTCGAAGCCAACCCGACACTCTTTTCAACGCAAGGCTACGACGCCGCGAAATTGGTGCTGGATGCGGTTCGAAAAGGGGCCTCTTCCGGCGAAGCGGTACACGATCAACTACTGACACAGCCTGATCTCTCTTCCCTGACGGGACCGGCAGCGTTCGGACCTGACGGAACATTGCATCGTCCGCTCTTCCTGATACAAATCAAACATGGCCGATTCCTTCAGGTGAATTAGGACAACCGACCGCATGAACTCGTTACCGCAAATTCTCCACACGATTTCCTACATGGGGCTTCCGCTCCTCTTCGCGATGGTCTTGCACGAATACGCCCATGGCTGGGTCGCCAATCGATGCGGCGATCCGACCGCCAAGCTCCAGGGCCGACTCACCATGAATCCGCTGGCACACATCGACCCCTTCGGAACCATCATCCTACCGTTACTCTGCCTACTGATGCCAGGAGGATTCTTTCTCGGATGGGCGAAGCCGGTCCCCGTCGATCCACGCAATATGGGCCAACCACGTCGCGACATGGCGCTCGTCGCGGCGGCAGGACCGGCCATGAACCTCGCCCTGGCCGTCGGCAGCGCGCTGCTCTTCGCGCTCATCCTGTCGATCGATCCCACCATCGGAGTCTCACAGTCGACATCGGAAGAGACCTCGCTCTCGAACACGTGGCACCAAATGTTTCTCCAGCCGATCGCCGCCATGTCGATCTACTCCGTCTTGATTAACGTGCTTCTCATGCTGTTCAATCTACTGCCGCTCCCCCCATTGGATGGCGGGAGAATTCTCACGAGCCTTCTCCCAGACACCGCAGCGATGGCGTTCAGACGCGTGGAACCCTACGGCATGTTCATCTTGATGGGGCTGATCATATTGGACCCGCAGATCCATGTGAT
>JBBRRN010000484.1:0-3049 GCA_038200685.1 Nitrospirales bacterium | reverse complement strand
GTGAGTCGGAATAGGCGGCAATGGGTCCCAGCGACCTGCTTTCAGCTTGGGGGGAGATCGGATCCCCGGCGGCCCAAGCAGGTGAAACAACCAGACTCAGGAACAGAAAGAGTACCACGGTTATGAACTGGTACAATTACACTTCCTTCAGCGCAAGCTGCGGAATCCCCTTTTTGTGATTTCTAAAAAAAACGAGACCGTAACATCTGGTACTTCGTACCCCGATACCCCCGCCCCCTCGTCGGCGCAAGGGTATCCCCCCCGGCCAGCCTATCGGTCATATCGAGTTATTCTGAAAAGCGGGTGCGACACGGGTACGAAGGGCACGGACAAGAAGGCCATTGCTGACCCCTCCTGTCCGTCAATCCCCTCTATTCATGCGGTAACGGCAGCAATCAGTGATGTTCTACTTCAACTCATAAGCCGCGGGTCTCCCGTTCAATCCGGGACACCGCCACCAAGTATTACGCGTTTCGCGCATTCATAGAAGCTAAAAGGTAACACATTCAGACGCGGTCATCCCGTGAGTGTCAGTGCCTCCAACCCACTTTAGTCGCACGTATGAGTGACAACCGCCTCCTTAGGACTCAGCGGAATGACGTGTTTAGGACAATCAGAAAGGCCGGCCTCAATCCGCTTGATTTTAAATTTTCCGAAAAGGAAATGACGCAGAATGATGGCAGTGGCAGTCTCGGCGGCGTTCGGACGGATCTCTGCCATCAGGTGATTCATGAGCCGAGTGGGTATGGCTGTCTCTTCGCGCTCTATACAGTTTATTTTTCGCCTGGAGATTTTTCTCTACACGCCAACCAAAGGGTACTTGACTGGGACCAGTCCATATCCGCGGTATCAGCTTGGTTAAGAAATCTAAAACGTGAGATCGATGCGCCTGATCTGTGGGCATCGCTCACTCAAGAGATGGAGTTACTAGGGCTTGAATCTTCTGAGGCGTCCAACGCGCCGTTTGGTTTGGAAGAGCAAGCTCAGATCAAGCGAGCTATCGACGAAATTCGTGTCTACATCACCTCTACATACTGCCTTGCCGAGGAGCCGCTTCGTCGGGTCCACGCCAAACTCGATTACCTAATTGATGCCTCAACGCGGGTGGGACGGATCGATTGGAAGAATATATTCGTCAGTTCACTGATCGCCCTCGCGCTACAACAGCTCTCTGCGACAGGGCCGGGCTTGCGGGAATTGTTTGCTGCCGCAGGCCATTTACTTCGGCATGTCTTAGGCGGCGTTATTTCCCCTCCCCTGCTGCACTGAGAGGCTACAATGAACCCACGCCTTCTTAAGGCTTTTCAGCTTGAGGTGGTCAATCAATGTCACTTTGCAATTATGGCTATCAAGGACCTGGAGAACGCGGTGAAAGACATGAACGATGTGACGCGGCCCGCTGCGGATGGAATGACGCGAATTTGGTACTCTATACAGGCATTTCTTATTGCTGCAGGGAATCTATCCAAGCTGTTATGGCCACCCACACCAGGTATTTCAGAACGAGGTCCTGAACTGCGTGCAAGTCTCTCTGTTGAAGATAGTTCCTGCTTGCAACCGCGAATATTCAGAAATCATTTCGAGCACTATGACCAACGACTAGAGAAGTTTTTCCTCTCGTTGGAACCACCAAATTTTTCCTACATTGATAGGAATGTGTCACCTGGGGGGATTAGAAGCCTTGCCTCCCATGTGAAAGAGAAGTCGGTGTTACGGCATTTCGATCAAGAGGCGTGGACGCTTCTTTTTCGCGGAGAACCCTTTGATTTAAAACCACTGGTCAATGCTATTTGCGAACTGCTTCCGAAATCGAAACAGGTAACCGACAGAAGGGGAAGTGGCCGTTAGGCAATTTTTAATGGGCCGTCCGTTGAGGAGTCGGCGTAGGCGATCGATTTCTTCCCGCCGACTCCCTATGGCTTTTATCGTAATTGACGTCGACGGGTAGATACCTCCAATACTCCTGCTCGTATTTCGCGCTCGTGCCGACGAGCTAGTTATCGGTCTCTCGCAATTGAAGCCGTCAGATACACATCTCCATCGTTCTTATCCACAGCACCCACTTGCGAAGACCTGCCGTTGCTGAGAGGCACTCCAACAGCGCTCACACAGTTCGATGGTTGAATGAGTCATCCCATCGAGACAGGCGATTCGGCGCTGGACCACCGTTCCACAGTCTGAACAGGCGCCGGCGAGTGGCATGCCAACCCTACATTCTTGGCTCAACATGGGACACCAGCTTTGTGTTCGGGCGAACGCTTCGATTGCACACGGCAGACATAAACTCCTGCTCACCTTTACGACCCAACAGATTCCGCCACAGCCGAATCGTAATCGGCACGGCCTTAGCCCGACGCAACTCCCCTTGCATCTTGCGCACCTGTCCGTTCAAGAGGTCCACTGTTCGCTCCAAGTCTACGAGTCGACCTCCCCTAAAGGATCTCCCGGTTATAAACATCCTGCCCTCCATTCCTTCATGACACTGGACAATGTCGAATCACGCCGATGAGAATGCCTTCGATATGAAACGGATCAGAAGCCCTTACAATAATCGGCTGCATCGCTGCATTAGCCGGATGCAGTTCAATGTGCGAGTCCTTCTTGAAGTAGGTCTTGATGGTCGCCTCATGATTAACGAGTGCAACAACGGTCTGCCCGTTCCTGGCCGTCTCCTGTTTTCGCACCACCACAAGATCGCCTGGAAGAATGCCGTCGTCTTTCATAGACTCTCCTTTGACACGGAGGGCAAAGGTATTGCCGCCACGTAACATGCTGGGCGGGACATCGATCAATTCAGACTGGGGGATAGGCTCAATCGGTGAACCTGCAGCCACTATCCCTGCCATGGGAATGCCCCGCGGTCGACTGAGTTGACCGATAGCCACTTGTACCATCCCAGGGATGCGACGCATTCCCGCTTCATAGCGCGCCACCGATACGCGCGTCGTCTGCAACGCATCAGCTAATTGCTGTTGAGTGAGCCCCAACTGCTCTCGCACTCGCTTAAGGTCCGCAGACTTCATGGTGTAACCAATGGTTACATATCTTG
>JBBRRN010000483.1:0-3055 GCA_038200685.1 Nitrospirales bacterium | reverse complement strand
CCCCGGTCTCCATGGACCTCGGCTACGACGGTCTATCATGCCCCGGTGAATGATGTGCGGTATCATTGCCACCCTCGCGGCAAGATACAAGGCTACTTTTCTACCAGCTTTCGTGGCCCGTCCTCGTCTCCGCGGCATAGACGTGAGACTGTCCTCACTAGCAAGACGCTCAATATCATGGTCACCATTGGAGAACGCCAGCAGGCTTTCACCGCAAAATATGATGATGTTATTTACGGCATGTCAAAGGCACACACTGATAGGGAGTGGTAGTCCACCGTGAGAGGGGATGGGAAGGCTGTCCTCTTCGGAGTGTCTAGTACTTTCCCCACGAGAAATACTCCCCCTGAGACTTACCTTTCATCCTACCCGCCACATCGTCCGTGACAAGGCGCTGCTTAGTTCGTTCAGGGGTGTTGCTATTATCTGAAAGCTGTGGCCACGAAACCTTTACTTGGTATCGTTCGTCTGCCGATTTCGTCACAGTAAATGTATGTGAGCTAGGACGATCTGGCCTGTCGATAAGTTCAAACCCCTTGAATTGGCCGATCAGATATTCTCGAATAACTTCTATGTTCGCTTCGACATGGAGATCGTTTGCGTTGCTCATTTTGTGCATCCTTTCGCTTCCAGCGGATATTCGTGTCAAACCGTAGACGTTTCAGATGTCTTTGAGTCCAAGCCGGGCGATACCAGCAGCAGTAATCGACACCGTCATGTACGAGTCCGTGCCCTTATCAATGAACTTCCATTGGATCAATTCATGCAGGACAGCTTGTATTTCCGCAGTACGGTTGGGATCGAAGTGAACGGAGAGTACATCGTACGGTTGGGGGCCATGTTCTTTTAGGTAGGCCAATACTTCCCTTTGACGCTCACGGCTCCGGCTAAACGTCTGATCCGGTTTCTGGGGCTCGATTCGTGGCATGACCCAGGTTGTCCTCTCACGTTATGGGCAAAGCAGTTGGATTTTGTCCCGAGCTTCACTCAACTCCTTCACCGAGTATACCATTGAGCCCCCTTCAGTGCGTCTAACCTGAAACGAGACACACCTCCCGAACGACGGTCTTTCACCGGCTTCTTGCTTGCAACGGTTCACCGAATCGGTCAGGCTAGCCCTATGGTATTAGATCGAATCCATATCGATCCGCAGGTCTGTGGGGGGAAGGTCACGATTCGCGGTCTCCGCCTGACGGTGGACTTTGTGCTGAAGCTGCTGGGAGATGGCTATACGGCAGTTGAGATCGTGAAAGAATATCCTGACCTGGTCCTTGAGGATGTCTATCAGGCAGCGAAGTATGGCGCCTGGATGGCGGGTGAGCATACGTCAGCTGCTTCATGAGGCTGCTGGCCGATCTCTGCAGCAGGGAGCGCTCGTCACAATCGAAGACTCTCGCATTCGCCTCCGTCGACTTCCACTGGCTTGATGTGTTGGGCGAGCAGGGCCGGAAGACTCGGCACGTGAACGAGGTTGACGCCGACGAGATAACGGTGCGATTTTATCAGGAGAGCTACGACGACGCCGACAAGCTTGTTGAAATCCATCATAGTATCTGGTAGACCGCAGCGAGGCACTCTGTCGGACAAGGCGGCGGCCATACAAAATCATTGTTAAGGAGACTCATCATGGCCAAGAAACTATCACCACCGGAAGTCATACGAAACCTCACCATCGGATACTGGGTCGCGCGCCTCGTTCACGTCGCGGCGAAACTCAAGCTGGCCGACTTAATGAAGAAGGGACCGCGCACCATCGACGATTTGGCGGTAGCCGCAAACGTCCAGCCGCAGGCGCTCTACCGTATCCTTCGCGCATTGGCGAGTGTCGGTGTCTTCGCAGAGACCAAGAACGGACGGTTCAAACTCACGCCGCTTGCCTCAATGCTTCAGACGGGTGTCCCCACCTCCATGCATGCATGGGCAATCATGATCAACGAAAACTGGGGATGGGACGCCTGGAAGGAACTCCTCCATGGCGTCAAAACCGGCGAGGTGCCGTTCTCCAAGGCCCACGGTGTTCCGCTCTTTGAGTATTTCGAACAACACACCGAAGACCTTCAGGTCTTTGGCGAATCGATGACCAGTATTTCAACAACCGAGAACCCGACGGTCCCAGCCGCATATAAATTTTCAGGAATTCGGACCCTGGTGGATATCGGTGGCGGGCACGGCAGCCTTCTGGCGACTATTCTCAAAGCCAACCCAAAACTGAAAGGCGTGCTCTACGACCAGCCCTCCGTCATCGCCCGAGCTGAGAAGGATCAGCACGTCACTGCGAAAGGGATCAAGGAACGTTGCAGGCTGGAATCCGGGAGCTTCTTCGAGGCCGTACCAAAAGGCGGCGATGCCTATATCATGAAGTACATCCTCCACGATTGGAACGATGAGGCGTGCGTAAAAATACTCAGGAACTGCCGTGACGCGATGAACGAGAAGGGAAAAGTCCTCGTCGTCGATAACGTCATCGCTCCCGGCAACAACCCAAGCTGGGGCAAACTCCTCGACATTCAAATGCTCATCATCGGAGGACGCGAACGCACAAAGAAGGAATTCGCTGCATTGTTTGCAGAAGCCGGGTTGAAGCTGACCCGAGTGGTCCCGACCAAGGGACCCCTCAGCATCGTTGAAGGAGTCCGCGCGTGACTGATGGCACGCTCGCGCCCACGGGCGAACTCGAGGATGGAACAGCGCGCTAACGCCAGCGGAGACGTTGATCTCTGCCAGCTTTTTTGTTCTCTGAGTGACAGCACGCGTCGGGCCCTACCGGCAACGGTGAAGAAGAGGTTCATGTCGGTCTCGCGCGGCCCTTGCCGCCGACCTAGGTCGGCCGTCTGCCGTCAGGTCGCTGACCACGATGCGCTGGTTGCGCCCCCTCCTAATGGCCATCGCGTCCATACCGAACATAGAGACGCTAGTAAGCTATTCGTGTGTAACTAGGAGTTTCCCTAGTTCCATAATCTGCTCAGGACACTTAACGATAGCGAAGACCCAGAAGATACGATCCTCAAACTGCGAAGGGACGGGGATGGTGGATCGATCAATTCAACACATGACT
>JBBRRN010000482.1:0-3069 GCA_038200685.1 Nitrospirales bacterium | reverse complement strand
GATTCGGCCGGCTGCGCAAGCAGCGTGGTTGTGGGATGGATCAGGTGGGGGAAAATGCTTGAGCAATTGGAGTGCCGACGTGAGGAAAGGAAAAAAAGAGGGCGAAGTTAAGGAAAATTCAGGGGTTCAGAAAAAATGGTGGAAAGGATCGTCTGATGCGGGGAGTTGAATTCCGGCAGGGGATGCGGGGAGGGACCCGCAAGAAAGGAGGGAGGGACCGACACCCGCGCAGGCCTTTTGCTCCCGGAACGCGCACGATCAGAATGTGCTCGTTCGACGGCCGCAGTCAGACCTGACACGGGTGCCGGTCGAGGGAGGCAAAACAAGAGAGCATGGAAGGATCTATTTCATGATGTGCTGGTGGATCGTGCGTGCTCTCGGAGGAGAAAGGGGAGCTGCGTGACTATCCTTCCTGCTCGCAGAAAGCACACGATGAGAATGTGCTCGTTCGATGCACGCAGTGGAGGCCAATCGGGCCACCCCAGTAGTAAAAGGCGTAACTTTTAGACAAGCGGGCTTGGAGATCGGTTGGAATTTGCAGTAGACTTGTTGTCCATCACGAGGCTTAGGCTGCCGCTAACTGTCCTAATACTCATTGAAGACACTGAACAGCAGCATTCATACCCCTGAATGGCCTCAAATAAGAATCAGCATTTTGTCCCCAGATGCTATTTGCGTCCTTTCACGATTGATGGCTCCAGCTCCGCAATCAATCTATACAACATTGATCGGCAGAAGTTTATTGAACAGGCAGCAGTGAAACATCAATGTTCAGGTGATTACTTCTATGGGAAAGATCCTCTTCTGGAAGGCGCTATCCAGGGCATAGAAGGCAGATACAGTAATACATTGCGTGGACTTCTGAAGCCAGGCTATGTCTTGACTGACCAGCATCGTCATGTACTGAGGGTGTTTTGGCTACTACAGCACCTGAGAACGGAGGCTGCGTCAAGACGGTCTGTAGAAATAACGGAGGCAGTTCATGATGTTAGCGGTCAAACGGGTGCCAGTTTTCGTTATGAAATTCGCGAAGCGGTTCAGGTGGCGATGAAGACTTTCTCAGTATCAATGGACAGCGTTGCTGATCTGAAGGTTTGCCTCGTTAAAAATCGAACCGGTATTCCTTTTATTACCTCAGATGATCCGGCCGTTCTGACCAATCGCTGGCATCTGGAAAGTGCGCGAACCAAGGGGCGCTCTTTTGGTCTCCACTCTGCTGGGGACATCCTCCTACTTCCAGTAAGTCCCAAGATCCTATGCATTGGATTCGATGGTGATGTCTACAGCGTCCCAGATAGGAATGGGTGGACAGAGGTTCGGCGAGATGCAGATGTGGAGGCATTCAATCAACATCAGTTTCTGAATTGCCGCGCAAATGTCTTCGTCCAAGATTCTGCTAGCTTCCAACATGTTCACGAGTCGTTCTTGATAGCAGTGCCGCGCCGCCCAGAAAGAAGACACAAACTTCATTATGCAGTCTTGAACCGCCGCGAAGGTGGATTTGCTAGCTATCGGGTTGTCAATTGCGCCGAAGCTGGAGACCATGAGGAAGCTATGATTCATGTACAGGTGATGCATGCTAGGCCAGTGTATTGGCCAAGGCAGATTTCATGGAGACTAAATGGATTCGTATTTACCAATGGCACCGGTGTGGGCTATGTTCGAAGGAGTTGGACCGATGGCCTGTATGAACAACCGTTTCACAAAGAGTATGCGCATGGCAAACGAGTGGTTAAGAAATTCAAAAAGTGAGGGTCAGGCATGACCATTAATTTATGCGACCAAGGCTTAGCCAATGAGTCTGACATTTCCTGTCGATGCGAAGCTCAAAGACGGCTTCCTCATTCAGTTAGTGCGTGCCGATGAGTGAGACGGAAGGAAACAAAGGGGGTAAACCCACTCTTGCTCAAAATAAC
The DNA here is from genome assembly GCA_038200685.1 of Nitrospirales bacterium. Lineage (GTDB taxonomy): Bacteria > Nitrospirota > Nitrospiria > Nitrospirales > Nitrospiraceae > Palsa-1315. The sequence continues at coordinate 1,153 of JBBRRN010000482.1, read as the reverse complement.
TTTTCGAAAATTGGATCTTGGACAGCATCTGATCGGAGTGCCTGGTCCCAATGGGATTGGTGGAGGCCCCAAAGGGTATCGAAGCCATGAAATTCACGCCGCTAGGGGGATAAACAAGGGGTCAAGCCCAGTTGTTTCGCAGATGTGTTATGAGAGGCGCATGATGAACGATGAAATAGGAGGTGGGCTATCTTCGGCGGACTTTGCGAGTCTTTGCGGGAAGGAGTTTGTGTGTTTTGGTGGAGGATGGAATGAACACTGCCGGAGAGACGCCGAACCGTTCGGCAAGTTGGGCGATTTGGCGGACGTTTAGGTCGCGTTTGCCTGCTAAGATTTCCGATACGACGCCCTGGCTGCCGATTTCTGGCAGGTCGGATTGCGCGAGATCATGGTCTTCCATCAGGCTGCATAGGATCGCAGGCGCGGAGGTGTCCGGCATAGGAATATAGATGTCTTCGTATGCTTCGATGGAAAGGGCCAAAGTCTCAGCCAGGTCGGCGAAGGGGTGGGTTTCCTGTTGACCGATTTCGTCCAGAATGTCGTCAAGAACGGCCACGGCTCGGTCGTATTCCGTCTTGGTATGCAACACGCCCAAGGGAATTCGTTGCCGAATACGACGGTAGTCGGCATTAGCCTCAAGGATATATTTGGCGAGCATGAATCAGGTCCTCCAGTCGCTTCGGTCGTACTCGGCGTGCGTGAGCACGTATCGGATGTATATTTTCTTCCGATTGTAATGGATGGCCGCGATCAGCCGGAACTTATTGCCCCCGATGTTGAAGACGGTGAACCGGTCCACCTGATCGGCGGAAGGGAACGTCATCCGCAGATCGGCGAATGAGGTATAGTCGGTCTTCCGAACGATGCTGAACCAAGCGTTCAACGGAGCACGTGCGTCCGGATGTATCCGCGCAAACTCCATCAGCCGCTTTCGAGTAATGATGTGCACACGGCTAACGGTATCTCAAATTGAGATTCTTGTCAAGCGTGCGATGGATGGAGTCAGGTCTGATCACGGGTGTGATTCTGGAGGAAGGCAAAGAAGGAAGTTTGGAAGGAGCTATTTCATTGGTGGCTTAGTTGAGGCGACGCGAAACTCAAAGACGATCGCCCGTTCAATTGGTGCTGTTGATGAGCGGGATATGAAGCCGCT
>JBBRRN010000481.1:0-3092 GCA_038200685.1 Nitrospirales bacterium | reverse complement strand
TTTTGCGCTGTTGATGGTCGCGCCGATAGCCATATCAAGTCCAAACTTTCCTTTCGACTGGCGCGCCGTGCCGTTTCACCTATTGCTGTTGCAATGCTGGTGGCCATCCTCAACGCCACCGTTTTTCCAGTATTTGAATGTTCCATCATGGAGCATTAGCTGCGAGTGGTTCTTCTATATTCTCGCCCCGATGGCGATATACTTCGCGTTCGGAAACCTTCGTCCTTGGGGAATGGTAGGCATAACCGTAGGGTATATGTCTGGCCTCGCGTGGATTCTCTGGGGCAGTAGCGAAGATTCCGTGCGTCTCTATTTTGTCTCTTGGTTCGCCCCTACCAGGGTTGTAGAGTTTGTGGTGGGTGTCTTTTTGGCTCGATTATTTCTAGGCCAGCGGGCAAACAGGATTGCCAAATGGGCGAGTTGGATGCAAGTGGCTGGTATTTTTCTTGTGATTGTTGGTGCTTTGTACAGGCAGTCCGCGGTTTGGCCATTGTGGGGAGGGCTACTCTATGTCCCCGGATCGGCTCTCACTATTCTTGGACTGGCCTATGGCCGGGGTCCCTTTGTGGCGCACTTGAGTCGGCCTTGGCTTAAACGTCTCGGAATGGCGAGTTTTGCATTTTACATGATTCATGGTCCCCTTCTTCGTACGACGAAAAACGTCTTTTTTTACTTGGGGTGGGAGGTCAAATCGTGGCCTCTCTTTTGGGGGGTAGCCATCACCCTATTGATCTTAATCCAGATCTCAGCGTTGGCAGTATATTGGAGATTCGAAACTCCGATTCAACGACGTTTAAGGACACTGACCAGAAGACACTGATCAGTGGACAACTTATGCTGTGGCAAGCGATTACGGATGCTTCGATGGGCTAAAAAAACATGTGTTGGATAGCCGAGAAAAAGAGAAAGCGATATTCAGTATGCAGTTCATATTGAAGGGAAAGGGCGAGGCAGAATCCATACCGCTGTGTATCGATGTGGATGGGACCCTTCTGAAAACAGATCTCCTGTTTGAGTCATTTTTGCAATTGATCAAGCAGAAGCCCTGGTTGCTCCCCTGCGTTCCGGTTTGGCTTATTCAAGGAAGAGCCTACTTGAAGCAACAGCTGGCAAAACATGCTTGGGTCTTGAGCACTCAATTGCCGATGCATCCTGGTCTGCTCGATTTTCTCAGAAGCGAGAATGAAAACGGGCGCCTTTTCGTCCTTTGCAGCGGTTCCGATCGAGTTTTTGTCAATAAGGTTGCGCGCAACTGGCACTGTCCGTAGAGGTGATGGCCAGTGACGATGTCGTGAATTTGAAAGGTGCACAAAAAGCCCAAGCGCTAGTTGACCGATTCGGATTGAGGGGGTTTGACTACACTGGAAATGCGAAAGACGACCTTCCGGTCTGGCGCCAAGCACGGAATGCATTGTCGTCAATGCCACGACTGATGATAGCCCTATGCGTCATTGCGCTGCCTATAGTCTTGAAGCTTCCGATAGGGCCTCTTCACATAGGGCTTGCAATTATTGTCTCCCTGACGCTCGTCTACCTCGTCTTGTTCGGCAACTCCCGATATCATTTCCCCATGATGCTTTGGGTGGCGATGTATTCTGGTCTGGGCGTCCAAGTTCTGCTACTCGGAAAGAGTTCGTTGCGGTTAAGTGAGAGCGGCGAAGTTGCCGCTTGGGATGACATGAAGAACGGATGATGAGGGCATAGCATGGCATCTGTTGCTGCGGAATACTTCTCCCTGCCGCAATTGCGCATGTGCTGGCATACTTCGAGGAGTAAACAGGGCGTAATAGTCTGCTTGTAAGTGCCCGGGTGTGATGTTTTGGATGACGGGAGTGTGTATGGGGTTGCTAGTGGAAACAATTTTCAAAGCTGGTGATTGGGTTCGGGTATTGGATTTCGATGAAATCGAGAAAACGCTCGATTCTGACGGCACGTGTGACGGCCTCCCGTTTATGCCCGAGATGGTTCAATTCTGCGGCTGCCGTTTCCGAGTGCTTCGATACGCAGAAAAGATCTGTGCGGAAATCACGGGTGGTCAGTTTGTCGAGCGTGCTTTTCATAAGAAAGATATTGTGGTGTTAGATAAGCTCCGCTGCTCGGGGCTCAGTCACGATGGATGTCAGCGGTTATGTCTCTTGTTTTGGAAGACCGCCTGGCTGCGATGTGCGGTTGGTGATGACTCCGCGGAGGGAAGCCGTGGGAGGGCATTGGTCCCAGGATCCGTTCCCTGAAAACAAAAGAGTCGACGGTCAAGTATTTTTGTCAAGCCACTCAGCTGTTTCAGATCAGCTATGATCGCAGACGGAAGGATACGCTCTCGCAATGCATTACAGACCTGCGCACCGGTGCAATCGGCATATTTCCCATGATTGCCTTGATCATCGTGCCGTTTGTGAGGAAATTGAGAAATCGGTTTTTCGGGCGTCCTCGTTTGCTGGGAACGTTGACGCGTACTCCAGTTGATCACTTGCGGTTAAAGGCGGGCGACCTCGTGGAGGTCAAATCGTTGAATGAATTGCAAGCTACGCTGGATAGGCAGGGCCGCAACAGGGGATTGGTGTGTGACCTGGAGCTTACGCAATTTTGTGGGGAACGGTTCAGGGTGCACAGTCGGCTTGATCGTATGATTTCAGAAGCCACAGGCCAAATGAAAACAGTCGATGCCACGGTGGTGTTGGAAGGCGTCCCCTGCCTTTGCTCGCATGCTGTCGGGGGGTGCCCTCGTTCTGATTTTTCCTATTTCCGTGAGATCTGGCTGAGAAGAATGTCGAGTCCGGAGGAGTCCGGCGAAGAAGTTGGCGAAGGCGATGCTCGGAAAGTGCAGAGGACCATCACCCCTGTCTGAGGAGGCCGGAGGGAGAAGCGTTATGGGGCAGAAGGAAGTTTTCATCGAGCGGCGGAACAATCTGTCCTATGAGGAGTTTGCCGCGAAATATCTTTATCCCTTGAAGCCCGTGATTGTAACCGATGCCCTTCGTGGTTGGCAGGCATTAGAACGTTGGACTCCAGCTTTCTTCAAGCAAGAGTTCGGCAACATGAGGTTCAGGGTCAATGAGGATCCGAACCAACATGCTGGTTACAAGGGGAATGAG
>JBBRRN010000480.1:0-3100 GCA_038200685.1 Nitrospirales bacterium | reverse complement strand
TCTGACGCTGCCGGCCATCTCGTATCCAAGGGCCAGCGCATCAAGATGGATAACGGCAATTATACGAAGACGGGAGAGTGGACTTACTATTTTTCTGACGGTGAGCCGCGCGAACGCGGGACGTTCGCGAACGACATGAAGTCGGGAGATTGGGTAGAGTGGGACGAACAAGCGCAAAACGATGGCAAGCATCGGATCAACCAGGGCGCAACCTACGATCACGGCATTCAGGTTGCCCGGACCACTTACCGCAGCGGCGGTCAAGTACGGGCCCATGGTCCAATCCTGCCAGGGACCGAAGACGCTCATGGCCTTTGGCATCAGTACTATAAAAACGGGGCCGTGATGACCGACGAATTAATGAACGGGGGTGGCGTGGTATCCTTCACTCTCTATGACCAAAAAGGCAAGGTCATAGGTGTTGGCGAGCCGAATAAAGCAGAAGCCGCATGGCAAAAATTTTATCCACTTGTGCCAGAAGACGAGAGGGGCGATTGAGCCGCAACCTCTACGCAAAACACGAAGGCCTTCGATGACTTCCGGTGGTAGGCGTCACGAATGAGACTTTGCCCTAAATGCCAAACCGTAGTGACTCATTCGATATCGGATTACTGCCGGACAATGAAGTTATTCAAAGTAAATTGTCCTAATTGCGGTTTGGTCCTGAAGTCCAACTACAAGACCTACTGCACATTCATTTTATTCGGCGTTGTTGCCTGGACCACTATATTTTTAACAGAAACCCATTTCGGATCAGGTATCCGTGGTCTTCTGAGACTTTGCCTATTCCCCGTGGCTTACCTGATGATGTATTTGGATTATAAGTATAATGATTATCACTCTAGCCGCTAACTCGTCACTGCACCGGCCTGTTCTCAAGGTGGGATAGCCCGAATCGTCACAAGAATTTCCTGTATCAAGATCGCGCCAAACCAAAGCATGGCGGCGAAGAGAAACCAATTCACCGCCAGGTTTCTCCGTTTGACGAGAATTGAAATTTCAGGGAGTGGATTACGTATTTTCCACAACAGGATCCGGCAGTAATTCGTGCCGATGATCAAGAATGCAACGTCTAAAGAAATCGTGATGATGTTGGTGAGAGCCCAAGTGGGTCCTTGAGGGATATTTGAGATCATGGGGCGCAGGTTATCCCAGGGTTATTCCGCATCAGGCGGTCATTTTCGGTTGGCAATCTTAGTCTGACGCCGAGCAATAACAGCATTTATGATACCTGAGACTAAAAACAGCGTTACCCAGAAGCTAAACCACCAAGGGCTTTCGCTGATCGTTCCGTATTTCCACTCTTGCGGAATCCCGTGGTTATTCACGTAGGCAGGCTTCGAGTAATCGACCTTAACTCCCCATTTCTTTTCATATTCAACTGGGGTTCGCGCATCGACCCAAGGGGCGGCTATGAGTAGGCCACTCATCATTAGCAAGGCCAATATTAATTGAATGATATTCAAATAGATGCGTTTCATTATTTTGTCGTCCTGCCGGCCTGTGGATCCTCATTCTTTTTCTTAACGACTGCCTCATAGTGTTGGGTTGCTTCTCCCGGGCAGCATTGGATGAGGGTAATATCCTGACCTATTCTTCTCATGAGAATAACTGTGAACCCCCGAAGGCGAGATTCCGTCCATACGAGAGGAAGGAAAAAACGTGGCGACCCATACTTTAATTGACGACTGTACGCAGCTGGGCCTGCGATTTCCGGACCGATGAGATACAGCCCTAGATAACTCACCAGAGGCGCCGAAAGGCACATCGCTATGATCAGACTGGAAACATACCACCGGCCCCTCAGTTGCATTGCTTGGGCCTGAGCTGTTCCTGGCTTCGCCTTTGCCGCAGGCTGACTCTCACGGTAGCTGAACCTCTCCGCTCAAAGGGGTCTCGATCGTACCGGTCCAAGCATCGAAGCGCTTTCCCCACTCCGCGGGAACAGTGTAGACGAATTTCACGTGCTCCACGTTGGGATTGAGGTCCGGCCTGCGCTGATTTAAGATGGCGCGTTCCTGAGGCTCCAGGACAACGGGCTTAAGGTCTACTTCGCTCGGGATTACTCGATCCGATTTCTCGCTCCAAAGTAATGCGTTGTAGAGAATGAGTGTTTTCCCTACGACTTCAGAGCGGTGCTGCGGCAGAGCCGTGAACACGCGTATCTTGTGGTTAGATACATTTTTGATGTAAACACATTGCTCTACATCCATCTTTCCTGTCTTTGCCGAAATGGACGGCAGCCCATCATCGATGATGAGTGCCAGATCAGGCTTAATCGCAATCGTAAGTGGTGACGGTGGAGCATCAGCTCCCAGCAGAGGACAACCTAGGATGGCGAGGAGGGCCAATAGACGTAGGCGCATGTGCGCGATCTCCTGAGCGAGAGACCGTAAGTGCGGTAGATGGGATTCAATCTACGGTACCAACTTGATCCAGTTGATGCCGTGGTCTCGGGTCGGGTCTGATGTCGCCCTGACGTTGGTAGACCTAGGGAATCACCACAAGGCCACCTTTCGGTGCACCGCCGTAACGGTAAGCAGTTCGTGTCGGCTCCCAGGCAGGCTGAAGAGGCTCGATGCGAACGGTTCCCGCTTTGAAATGTGGTGTAGGTCCACCGCTACAGTTCCATCCATTCATCGGGCCCTTGTTACTTCCATCATTCCCATACGTCCATGCCCAGACCTCAGCCTTGTCAGTCCATTGTTTGTCTGAGTAGAAGCGTCTGGTGAAGTCATAGGCGATAAGACGGATCTCCCGGATCAGCGGAGCACCGCCCTGCGGGGTGTACGTTATTCGATGAGTAGGGGCACCCGCCATGAAGCCGGTTTACCATGAGGGAGCCAGCGGCAAGCATCACCAGACGGACACTGCCGCAGACTCCTCAAAGGTTCGTTGCTGTTCAGTTGGCAGCGCTGAATCGAAGTCCAGACCAGTGTCCCTCTCCACCTGCCGGATCGGGACCAGGTACGACGCCGGCGATCCGTGCTCATCACGATTGGGCAGCTCGAACGCGAGCGCATCCCACCGCTGGCCGTCTTTCCTCTCCACGATCATGAAGCACGCCGACGGCTCGGGCTCCCCGCCTGGGATCGTGGCC
>JBBRRN010000479.1:0-3102 GCA_038200685.1 Nitrospirales bacterium | reverse complement strand
TTCGACCGCTCGACCGGTCTTGGTCGAGCCGACTATGCAGGCTGGGGGCTCTTCATCGACGAGGGAGGAGAAGACCAGTACCGGGTCACATCAGGCTTCGGAGACTCCTCGGAGAAGGGCGTCGCCGGATTCTTCGATCTCGAGGGCAAAGACACCTATACTCTACCATTCACATCATCGACCCAGACAGACGCTCGTCCCACTGACGGCAGACGTATATTCTATCCCCAAGGTGGCGCCTTTGTAGACCGTTGAAGATAAGCTGATCCTAATCTACCCCTACCGTTGTGAGCAGTTGCCGTGCCTCCTCCCCCTCCCTTGACTTATGCTTGATAGAAACTATCTTCCTTCTTGACGCCCGTCTAGAGTTTTTTCCACCGACCGAGAGGAAGGATGCTTCCATATGAACAACGAGACAATGGCTGTCACGCTACCGGTACTGCCGATTAAACGCGCCGTTCTATTTCCTGGAATCATGATGCCCTTGACGGTCAGGCGTGCACGTTCGATCGCTGCCGTGGAGGCGGCGCTGAGAACAGAAGAGAAGACAATTCTGGTGGTCGCCCAGCGCGATCCTCTAACGGACGAGCCGAGGCTCGATGACCTCTTCACGATCGGCACCAAGGCCATCGTGAAACAGATCGGACGGTCAGAAGACGGCACCGTCCATGTGCTCGCGCAAGGCCTCGAGCGTGTCGCGTTGATCAAAACCGAGCAGGCAACGCCGTTTCTATTCGTCCAGGCCCGGCAGCTTGATCATCCAACGGGCGAGAATACGGAAGTCCAGGCTCTCCACCGAGCCATCCAGGGATTAGTCACAGATCTGCCCAAATTAATTCAAGCCCCAGGTATTCAGGAAGCAGCGACAGCCTTTGGTAACGAGGACAATCCCGTCGCTTTGGCCTATCGCGTGGCTTCGCTCCTCAATCTCACCGTGCAGGAGGAGCAAAAGCTGCTCGAAAACTCCTCCACAACCGAGTTGTTGCGATCGCTCTATGGAGCACTCTCGAAAGAAATCCAGATTCTCCAATTGCGGGAAAAAATCACCAGCGAGGCTTCAGCCAAAATCGGTAAGACCCAACGAGAGTATGTCCTCCGTGAACAATTGAAGGCCATTCAACAGGAACTCGGCGAGGGCGAAGGAGAGGAGAACGAGGTCTCCGAACTCAAGAAGAAGATCCAGGAAGCCGATCTTCCCGACCCTGTGCGCAAGGAAGTGGAACGGGAGATTGCCAAATTAGCCAAGGTGCCACCCTCCTCGCCAGACCATCAAGTCCTCAGAACCTATCTCGAACTGGTGCTGGAGCTTCCCTGGAAGAAGGCCTCGGAAGATCGTTTGGAGTTACGCGCGGTTCGTCAAGTGCTCGAGGAAGATCACTACGGCATTCAAGAAGTGAAGGAGCGGATCGTCGAGCATCTGGCCGTGTTGAAACTGAATCCTACGGCCAAGGCGCCCATTCTCTGCCTGGTCGGACCACCGGGCGTCGGCAAGACCAGCCTGGGCCAATCGATTGCCAGATCCATGGGACGGACCTTCGAACGTCTAAGTCTTGGAGGTGTGCATGATGAAGCAGAATTGCGCGGCCATCGCCGAACCTACGTTGGCGCCCTGCCTGGGCGGATCATTCAAGCCATGCGTCGAGCCGGCGTGAATAATCCCGTGTTGATGTTGGACGAGGTCGACAAGATGGGACGCGACTTCCGTGGCGATCCGGCTGCGGCCTTATTGGAGGTCCTGGATCCGGCGCAGAATCACACATTCCGGGACCACTATCTCGATCTCCCGTTCGATTTATCCAAGGTATTCTTCATTACGACCGCCAACACACTGGATACGATCAGCCAGCCGCTGCTCGACCGGATGGAGATTATCCGGCTCCAGGGTTACAGCGAACGGGAAAAGGCGGAGATCGCCCGTCGGTACCTCTGGCCGCGACGACTCAAGGAAGCGGGTCTGGATGCCAGCCAAGCCCTGCTTTCAGACGAGGTCTTGAACCTGGTCATCAGCCGCTATACCAGGGAAGCGGGGGTTCGCCAGCTAGAACAGATGCTCGGCCGCCTAACCCGTAAGGTTGCGCTGACATTTGCGGAACTTCCTGAAGACCAGGAACGGACCCCTGTATCCATTCAACCGACTGCCCTTCCAGATTGGCTCGGCTCCGAGCGCTTCATGCCGGAGGAGGCACGCAAGGTGTTGCCTGCTGGGGTGGCCACAGGGCTCGCCTGGACTCCGAGTGGGGGAGATGTACTTTATATCGAAACCACACTGCTCCCCGGCAGCCATGAACTGACGATTACCGGTCAGTTGGGAGACGTCATGCAGGAATCTGCACGAGCTGCACGAAGCTACCTCTGGTCACACGCTGAAAGCATGGGGCTCGATATCTCCCGTTTCAAACGGAATGGGTTGCATATCCATGTTCCGTCCGGAGCCATACCGAAAGACGGCCCGTCTGCCGGGATCACGATGGCCACGGCTCTTGCCTCTTCGTATATCGGGGAAGCCGTGCGTAGCGACACAGCCATGACCGGCGAGATCAGCCTGAGCGGATTAGTCCTTCCAGTCGGCGGGATCAAAGAAAAAGTGTTGGCCGCTCATCGCGCCGGCATCAAACGGATCATTCTGCCCAAGTCCAACGAAAAGGACTTGAAAGATGTGCCACAAGAAGTGCGCGAGAATCTGACCTTCATTCTGGTCGAGCGAATCGAGGAAGTCCTCCCCGCCGCCTTTAACCATGATACGGCGGCTTATGGAGGCTTCCGCTTCGGAACAGGCATTGTTCCAGCTTCAGCGTAACCGACTGGACTCCGGAACAAGTATTCCGGAGTCCCTCGCTCCCCTTCAATTGTGCTGCAAGTTTCGAAAAAACGATCACGGCATCATAGCAGCACACTCCCGTAGGATGCTCAAACAGTTCGTCCAGCAAGGCCGAAGGCGAATCGAAACTGGAGGCGTACCCTCAGGGGTACGTTGAGGATTTCGATGAGCCGAGAACGTTGCTGGTGGACTGTTTCAGCATCCTGCTTGTGCCTTGCTCCCCGACCAATCCCTGTGTAAGGATACATTCGGTTCCTCGATTCACCTCATGGACGACCTAACAG
>JBBRRN010000478.1:0-3104 GCA_038200685.1 Nitrospirales bacterium | reverse complement strand
TGTTTCTGTGCCAGAAGCGCCTGGCTGCCGATGAATGTGCCTTTCTGAAAGCTGACAGTCCAGTCCGCATTGGCTTCAAGCGGCGTCGTGTCTTCGCCCATATCGTTGCCATAGAGCAGATAGCCCATCTCCAACCGGAGGAGATCCCTCGCGCCGAGCCCAGCCGGCTTCAGTCCCCAGGCTGGTCCCTTGTCGATAAGCAGGTCCCAGAGGCACCCGACCTTGTTCGCGTCGATATAAATCTCATAGCCCAGTTCACCGGTGTAGCCTGTCCTGGCCATCAAGCAGGGAAGATCGCCGATCATCGCATCACAGGTGTGATGGAGCTTGAGTCCCTCAAGCGCTTTCGCGCCAAGACTCATGAGCAGCTCGCGCGATTTTGGACCTTGAACAGCCACTTGGGACAATTCGACTGACCGGTCCTCAAGATGAACCACCTTGCCCTGGGTAGGCTGGGATTGGAGCCAAGACAGGATCTTCTCGCGGTTCGAAGCATTCACGCATAAGAGGAATTCGTCTTGGGAAAGCCGGTAGACAAACACGTCATCTTTGATGCCGCCGGTTTCGTTACAGACCATGGAGTACTGGGCTTGAGACACAGCGAGTTTGCCGACGTCGTTGGTCGTGACGTGCTGGAGGAATGAGACGGCGCCGGTTCCGGTGATTCGCATTCTTCCCATATGGCTCACATCGAAGAGCCCGACATGGGAACGGACAGTATGGTACTCGTCTACCACACCGCTATACTGGATAGGCATTTCCCATCCAGCGAAATCGACGAGTTTCGCGCAACTTGCACGATGTTGCTGGATGAGAGGAGTCTGTCGCATCATGATTGTGCTGACATACGCGTCGGCTCAATCATCGGACACCGAGCAACTCAACATCGAAAATTAAGGTCGCATTCGGTGGAATAACGCCGCCGGCGCCTTGTGCGCCATAGCCGAGCTTGGAAGGAATCGTCAGCTTCCGCTTCCCGCCGATTTTCATCCCCTTCACGCCCTCGTCCCATCCCTTGATGACTCGCCCAGCACCCAGTGGAAATGAGAAAGGTTGGCCCCGGTCTACGGAGCTGTCGAATTTCTTTCCATTTTCTAGCCAGCCTGTGTAATGCACGCTGACAGTTTGTCCCGCCTCTGCCGTCGGTCCGGTCCCAATCGTGAGTTCGACATACTGCAACCCCGATGACGTCGTGACTTCATTTCCTTTCGCACCTGCTTCCTGAAACGGCATACCGGTTCCTTTCTGTATCGTCGGTCACTCAACCACAATGACCGGCGACAACATGTAAGGTCATTATTGTGCACCGAAAACCCTGCCGGCATTTCAGCCGGCGATCCTGCTTGAGTACTCTATGAGCCTGGTACCTTCACGTATGTTATGTGCGAGAGTCAGGCTCGGAGAAAATAACCACACTCGCTGTGTAGCCATGCAGAAAATTGCGCCCTCCGACGGGACCGAGCTCGCCTTGCGCGAAGAATCCCGCTGTTGGGATGGGGCCAAGCCGTTCTTGCACGGCTGCGCTATCATGATGGGGTTGGTCGAAGAGGCCCGCTCCCCGCCCGCAACAGCTGAACAAGAGGGCTCCGAGAGGGGGGCTCTTGTGCCTCGTGCGGTCCGCTGCCAGGAGCACGTGTAAATCGTCGCTTGCAGACTTCGCATCACGAAGGTGGAACTGTACGGTCTGGCCTTCCTGAACGACGTCTCCGATCGCAACCGCTCCGGCCTGTTGATCCGCCCCAATGAGGTTCCGAACGAGGAAATCTCCCCGTTCAAAATGACTCCCGTGCTCATCAATCACGATGCCCAGATGTAATGCGCGGTGGGCATTGCGGCGTTGTGACCCCCCCATGGATTCGAAGACGTCCTGGAGTCGTTTCAAGGCCGAGACGCCACCCAGTTCATAGATGAGGTTTTGCTCTGCTCTCGTCACGACAAACCGTTCACCGATCGGACGGCAACCTTGCGAGGTCACGGTTCGCACGGTGATTGCTCCGGTGAGTTGCACCCCCACCACCCCCCCCGTCGAAGATCTGATCGTTGAGGAATAGTCTATTCTCTCCTGACTCTTGGCCTCCACCGACAAGACCTCCGACGACTTTCCCGTTGGGGTACCGGTCGGTCATGAGGGACAGGACTTCCTGCATTGGCGTTGAAAATGGATCGGCAAAGAGGAGGAAGGTCGAATCCTCAGGTCCCGGTTCCGGCCACCCGGGCATGCGGATTTGGTCCTGTAGCTGAGACACGGAGAGTTGCAGGGGAGTCAGTGTGACATCGGGTAGGCATGCTGCCAACACCGTCAAGGCTGCTGCGGTTTCGATTTCTTCGGATCCAGCGATGACCCCTTCACCGGAGCAGCCCAGACACACTTTCGCTCGCAGCTCCCTCTGCAGCATAGCCGAAATCATAGAAGCATTGGCCGTATGGTGGGCCGAAAAGAAGACGAAGGCCAGATCGATGGGAGTCGCGCCGAGTTGCATCGCGATGGCATCCGCGAGGTCGCGAGTGGCAGCTTCCGTATCAGTCTTGCGCGAGAGTGCGGTCGCGAATTGAAGTGTAGCCGGAGTGGTTGCGCCGATGGAATGAGTGGTCATGGTGTGAACGTATCGCTTGTCGGTGGCTGATATGTTAGCAGGATGCTTAAAAAGGCCGTCCAGCAAGGCCGCAGCGAGTGAAGGGCCGACGCATACCCTCTGGGTACGTGGAGGGTCTGAACGATGCGAGAACTACGCTGGCGGACTTTTTCAGCATCCCGCTATACCCCTGGGTCCATCCGTTCCGGCCGCTCCTTCGCCAGCTTCTTATAGTAGCGCCACAAGTAGGAATGGTAGTCATCGAGTTGCGCCAGGAGATAGTGGAGTTCCGCGGGATCTTGTGTCTCCACGGCATGGACCATGCGGGTTTGTAAAAACTCGGCGAACGCATTGGTTTTCCCTACAGCGGTGATCAGACTCAAGCTACCGCCGAGTTGGTATTCGTTCATGCTCGTCCCCCAGACGAAAGAGAGTGGCGAAAGGATAGCGAGGTATGAGAGAGAAATGCAAGTGAGGGAGTCCTCGGTCTGTAGGGAGCTGGTTCTCCACAGTTACTTCGCCTGGTGATGG
>JBBRRN010000477.1:0-3105 GCA_038200685.1 Nitrospirales bacterium | reverse complement strand
GGTGGGTTCAGGGTCTGAATGATGCGAGCACGAAGGTGGAGTGTTTTTTCAGGGGCCTGCTAGCCCAGCGCTTGTCCGCTAGCCTGTTCCGATAGACGGGAGCCGTTGATGTGTGCGTAGCCTACGGCGCCGTTGCCGTTTTTCACGCCGTTGACATGTGTCTTGCCGTTCACGTTCTTCTTGTTCACACATTCCACCAAGGCCCAGAGTCGCAACGGATTCACATGCTGCTTCCGGGTGACGTGCAGCGGCGTCCCGTCCAGCACAGTCTGAAGCGCCAGGTCCGTCCGCCATCCTAAATGCTTCGTGAGAGGGGACAGCACTTTTTCTATGGCGGCGATGGCCCTATTGTCGTTGCTGAAGTGATTCAACATGATGATCCGTCCGCCGGGTCGGCAGACGCGGATCATTTCGCTGACGACCTTGCGATAGTCCGGGACAGCGGTGACGACGTAGGCTGCGACGACGGTGTCAAAACTATCGTCTTTGAATTCCATTTCGCCGGCATCCATCCGGTGTAATTCTACGTGATCCATCCGGTGTTCCGCTGCTTTCTGCTTCGCTTGATCCAGCATGCCCTCGGAGAAATCGATACCGACGATTTGGCAATGGCGGGGGTACATCGGCAGGGCCAAGCCGGTCCCGACTCCCACTTCGAGGATTTTTTCATGAGGCTGGACGTTCAAATTCTGAATGATCGACTGGCGCCCTTCGTGAAACACTTTTCCGAATATCCGATCGTAGACTTTGGCGTACGACGTATAGACACGTTCGACCTTCGCTAAATCCATACCACCTCCGACTCCACATTAAAGGCGACTCGCACTCCTCGACATGCGAGGTATGAGCCCGCTACCGCAACGACAGAATGAGAAATTTGTGCGGCGGAGCACCTGAGTGGAGCGAGGGGACCCGCCTGAACAGCACGTGAGGTTACTGTAGCCAACTCGCTGCAACGAGTCAACAGATTATCTCAGCCCCTCCCTTGATTCACCTACGGCCCCTATGGGATAGGTACAAGCATGATCTTCGCTGGCTTCTTCGCCGGTGCGTTGTGTCTCGGTCTCATTCTTGGAGACTGGTTCTACTTTATGCGTCTTACGCCGGACGCGAGTCGGTACGGATGCGGAGTCGCCCGCACGCACGACAGATTCACCCATACGACGATGAAGCAACTGGCCGACCGGTTTGATGCCGGAGGTATCTTAATATTGCCGCATGGCATGGCTCGGTTGTATCAGGATGTGAACCAGATCGTGATTCGCCAGAGATACCGGCTCTTCGCGCTCAACTTTCGAACCCTCTGGCCATTGAAGGGGTTGATTGCTCTGTCTCCGGAAGGCGATGAGCTCGCGGTGCTCTGTCGAAAGTTCACTCCCTGGTCCTCGGCCCTTCTCACCGGTATCTGGTTTGCCGTCGTCGCCGTTGGGACGGTGGGAGCGCTGATCTCCCTATATCTCGAGGGACAACTGGCGGCGATGGGTGGAGTGGCATTGGCGATCGGGGTCGTAGGATTAGGGCTTATTTTTTTACTGTCTGGAGCCATTACGATTGTGTTTGCCTATCGGCTGGAGAATTCACGGCTTATGATCGTCTATCAAGAACTGCGGGAGGTTCTGGAAGGGGCTAGATTGCCGTCCTGAATGAGCGGGCTGCGAAAAAACTGTATGGGCATGCCAGAACTTCACGAGTCTGCGCAGTTGGGTACAACGGGAGTATGTCGCGCAGGATGCTCAAAAAGGCCGTTCAGCAAGGCCGCAGCGATCTATCACTCACTAAGGGGTGGCTGGGATGGTCCCAACTGCGCGCGTCCAACGAGGGCCTTCCGAGGCCGCGCGTTGCGCGAGCACAGGGACCGTCCCAGTTACCCCACTCTCTTTTTCGGCATCCTGTTAGAGATACAGATTGAGGAATTGATCGTATTCGGCCGGGAGGTTCAGGCCGGACCTGTTACGGGCGAGACCCGCAATGATGCCGCGATGTTTCCTGCTGAGTCCGGACGATTCAAACGCCTGACGAAAGTGCTGCCATCGCACGGTTGCGTCGGTGGCCAGACGCGCGCGCTCCGACGGCGGCAACGCGTGAATTGAGGTCGTGAGGGAACGAATGGCCTTTTCGACGCTTTCGTAGGGCGGCGCGAGCTTGAGCTGGGCATAGAACAGTTCAAGGTGATGACGGAACTCCTCTCGAAGCGCCAGGACCTGATCGGTTGTGGGAACGGTCGGTTCAGACATGGTGACGAGAAGGATGATACGGGAAGTACTGGCGTTGCGACAACAGGTCGCCCATGTTTATTTATAAGGAGGTTCCTATGAAGCGTCTGCAGGGATATGTGCTCGGGCTCGTCGTTGTTCTCGCCTTGGCCGGTTGTTCGTCCCATCGTCATCATGGGATGGCCGGCGAAGGGAAGGGCGATGCCTACTGGCAGAAGGGGCAACAGGATATGGCCGCCTTGATCGATCGGACTGTCACGGATCAAGCGAAGGCCGGGCAAGTCAAATCGATCGTCGGTGAGATTGTGACGGAGTTGAAGGCGAGCCGCGAGCAGGATCGCGCAGGGCATCGTCGGCTCTATGAGTTGAATGCAAACTATGCAGCAACTCCAGAGGAGTTTACCAAGGCTCTCGATGACGCAAACAATCGGCGAATGCAGTCGGCTTCGAAGATTCTCTCACTCCGTTTCAGGATGAAAGATCTCATGACGGCTGAGGAGTGGAAGGCCGTATCGGACCAGATGCTGGCTTACAGCAGCCGCTACAAGCATAGCGAGTCGGCGCCAAAAGCTGGCTACTGAGCATGCGCCGGTGCGGCTTTGAGCGGTAGGGAGGTCCATGTCGCACCGGCATCAGTTGAGCGGTAGAGACCGCTGCCATTTGTGCCGGCATAGAGGAGATGTGAATCGCGCTGGCTCATCGCGAGGGTACGAATATTCAGTGAGCCAAGCCCGCTATTGATAGCAGTAAAAGTTTGCCCGCTGTCAGGACTTTTCCAGACTCCTCCCGGCCCCCCGATATAGAGGGTTTTCGGCTGGGCCGGATCGAGGAGAATACTACTGATGAACAGATCGGGGAGGGATTGCCCAATCCGCTCCCATTGCTCCCCGCG
>JBBRRN010000476.1:0-3105 GCA_038200685.1 Nitrospirales bacterium | reverse complement strand
TGGCTATATTTTTTTCTTTCACAGGTACAATGGCTTCGTAAGAGAGAATGGTGCCAGACACCTGATCTTGAGCAGAAATGCCCCACATTACCCAGCGACCTTGCCCAGTTTCCCCGTGACCCTGGCCGAGGCTGTTCAAAATTGCCGCGGAGGCCCCTCCGCTGGCACGCGGTTGACTCATACTTGACCTATCGTTTACCCGATACTACGCCATGTCGTATTAGCCACAATTTACGGTCTCCGCTCGTCTCATCGGGGAACTCGAAGCGATCGCCGTGTTACGGGAAATAATTCTCGCGGCCACGGTCCGGTTTCCTGGATACCGAACCTCCAACGCGACGCACGAGTGCGGGACACCCACTGTTCCACGGCGATCCGACTCATCGAGGAAGGGCATGGACTGCCTGCCGAACCCCCTCGCGCAAAACGGGGAGTACTGAATTATCTTGCAGGGCTTTGCCATATTGAGCGCCATGCCAACAAGAAACGGATTACCCATCGGGATGTGTTCACCCTCCCCACGATGCTCGCTGCAAAAGTCATGGACCAAGGCAACCCAGGCCGGCACACGCTGCCGGCACAGGTCGCCGACCGGGGCGCAGGATTCCGCCTGCCGGATCGCGTACATAATCTGTTCTTCCGAGAACGTTGACCGCTTCATGAGTCCACTCCTTTCGCAAGGGACCACCGAAGCTGCCGTCGGTTTTTGGGAGACGTCCTTCGATCCAACCTTCAGGATGGCTCTCTTACTGGTTTCACTTCCAACAGCTGAGGGGCTATGGCGTTACCGCTTGTTTCATAGCTGCCGTTTTAGGTCTGATCGAAAGATAGACTTCGCTCATGGAAGGGCTAGAGAAGGACTCACGAGAGGATAATAAACGCTGGTGGGCTGATCCGCAGCCGGTGCTGCCGTGACAGTGGCGGAAGAAAATCCGGTGAGGCGTCATGGACCGTGCATACACTGGCGGGAGAGCGGAGGTGGTGATGCTATGGTGCTTTGCAAATCGACGTTAGGGCTGCCAATCTTGTCCGAAGAAAATTTCTGATGTTATTCCACCTCACATCTCCACTCACCATGCCGATAGGTGTTTTTGCATTTTGGAAGCGACTCTTTGCTGTCGGCCCACCGATTTGAAGAAGAAGAGCTCTTGTCTCGTCGGCCCATTGTCCCGCTTCTTCCCCCCATCTCGCCGTGAATTCATCGCTTCGATCTCGAAAGGTTCCATCCCTTCTGCTCTTCCCGTACTCATTGTCAATGCGTTCTCTCAGTGCGAACCCTTGTTTCAGCTGCTTTGTGCATCGAGGTTCTGATGGAGTTGCAGCTATGTGCGCCTCAGTTGTCCCTGCGGGCTTTTCAACTTCTCCCCTATCCTGGCGCACTGTCGGCTCATCAGTGGTTGGCACCTTGGGTGGAGCGCTGCAGGCACTGAGAATGAGAAAAAGGAAAATGCCAAGCAGTTTGTTAGCCATTGACATGTGTTCACCTTGCCGATCCGGCTCAGAAGGATAGCTTTTCTTGACAAGCACAAGCAACGTATCTAGAAGCCACCTTTCAGCTTCTGTTAAGGCGGCTTACGTAGCTTTAGAAAAAGTCAGTAACTGGATCGATCAGCAATCAATAGTTTGGCGTCTCTCCGGTGATCTGCCTATGCGTCCAGGGGAAACTCTCTGGCTGACCGTCACGCCCTCGAATGAGCAATGTATCAAAATCCGCGCCTGCCACATTTCCCTACCCCATCATCGGCAACGGAAAGAGTCATATCTACCATCGGCCAGACTGTCCCAACTACAGCCAGATTGCGCCACAGAACAGCGTTTAATAGCGCGGAAGAAGTGGAAGCGGCGGGCGGGTAATTGTCCATGAAGATGAGCCCGTGCCGCCGTGGGAGTGGAGTCGGGATTGCGTCTGTCAGGTCGAAAGAGGTGTTCATGGGCTCTAGAAAATCCTCGGTTTCGAGCCCACAGATCTTCTTGACAGGCTACGGAAACGCTGTGTTAAGGTGAACGTAATATTTCCAACAGTCTTTTTTGGCAGTGAATTTTAACCATGGAGGGCAGGCAAAGATGACCAGCAAATTCTACCGTGGTGCCCTCATTCTATTTGCGCTTGGAACGTTCGTGAGTGTGCCCATGCTGAACGCCCAGCCGTCCCCCGCCGGAAACGTCATGGACGCCATCGTGGAGGCGAAGCAAGCGGTGGACCATGGCAAACAGGGTCATGCAGAGGCGCTCGTGACATATGCACAAAAGTCGCTGAACTTTTCTGAGAGGGGAGGAAAAAGCTCGCATTTGAAGGAAGCGATTACGCATCTGACCGAAGCCATTGAGCATGGTAAAGCAGGCCACGCCGACGTCGCCACGGAACATGCCGACACTGCTCTCACGCATCTGACTGAAGTAGAATTCTGACTGAAGTAAAATAAGGTATCAACGCCTACGGCGGAGGTGGGTTTGTACAAACGGGCGGGGGAGAATAACCCTGCCCGTTTCTGTATGAAGAATCGTGAGACCGCAACCTTTCTACACCCGTCTTTGGGCTCACTCGGCGAAGGCGTGGTGCCAAACGTATCCCGCCTATCACAACTCACACCCATATTGGGTCATGCCTCATCTTCATTGTTTGATGGGGATAGATCGTCCTGGGTGTTCTGAGTAAGGCGTTCGGTGGGACTCTTCGTCATACATTGACCGACCGGCCATCACCTCCGAAATGCACTGAGTAACAAGACAACTCTAAATCGATCCTGTTAATGGAAGCGTGAAGCAGAACGTGCTTCCCTTTCCCACTTCTGATGTAACCCAAATGCGTCCCTTATGGGCCTCAACAATCCACTTGGCGATAAAAAGGCCAAGACCAAGGCCTCTACGGTCGTTCATTGTAAGCTGCGAGAATCTTCCAAAAATTTTCACTTGTGCCTCTTCCGGAATCCCGGACCCATTGTCGGTTACCGAAACTTCAACCTGAGCCCCCTGTTTCCGCGCCGAAAGCTTAATGGTGCCTCCATTGGGCGTGAACTTCAGTGAATTTCCGATCAAGTTGGACAGTACCTGAAGAATTCGGTCGTGATCTACATTGGCGAATATCGGCTCAGTGGATGTGTGGAT
>JBBRRN010000475.1:0-3120 GCA_038200685.1 Nitrospirales bacterium | reverse complement strand
GAAGGGCATGACGACCCTGGCTGTCCCCCGGTCTCCATGGACCTCGGCTACGACGGTCTATCATGCCCCGGTGAATGATGTGCGGTATCATTGCCACCCTCGCGGCAAGATACAAGGCTACTGGCCGAGGAAGGCCGGGTCAACAGCGATGAGAAGCAGCCGACTGACGGAGACGCTCGCCGCCGCGCGTGGACGAGTCGGACCCATCCCACGCGCGCGATGGACCTTTTGGCTATGGTTTCCGGGTATAGACGATTTCCATCACTTTCATTTCCTTGCCGCCGCCGTGATTTCCCCACATGTCGAACGTTTGAGTGTTGCTGTCGATGATCTTCCACACTGCGCGGTGTTTCATCTGCCTGCCACCTGGTTCAGCGTGCTGTCCTTTGAGCGTGACAGTCTTGCCATCAGCGCTTCCCGTGCCTTCCATCATGAATGGGGCGGTGCCCATGCTATCGAGCCAGATCGACACATACTTCTTGTTCAAGTTGTCGTAGCCGGTGATTCCTATTCCGGTGTAAGGCTGACCCATCATCTCGCCGATGAAGTCCTGCTGAAGAAAGCGTCCGTCCAGCAACATCTTCATTTCAACAGAGCCGGCTGCTTCTGTGGGGGGCTTCCCGGGTTCCATCCATTCCTTGGTTTTGGTGGTCCAACTGCCGGCTAGGCTGGCTAGCTGCTTGTGCGGCTCGCCGGGGGTCGCCAGCTTCTGGTACACCTCCATCATCGCCTGCGGGTCCATCTGTTTCTCGTGCTTCTTGTCCTTGGCCATGACGGGAGATGCGAGTACGAAGAGCGCGAGGCACGTGAGGGGAACAAATGTGATACGCATAAGGCTCCTTTGTGTGATTGTGATTAGTGAATGGTAACGTCAATCAACGATGTTCATACGGTCATATCAAGATCAAGACAGGCTCCGCAACTGCCGCTCATCCACGTGCCGAGAATTCATTCTCGTGAGTCGACTCAAATGGGCGCACCTCAATCGCGCCTCCCGCCGGCAGCGTCGGAATGCGTGCCGCGATGGAGAGGGCTTCGTCCAGGTTGCGGCATTCGACCAAGTGGTAGCCGCCGAGCTGCTCTTTGGTTTCCGCAAACGGCCCATCGGTGAGCGCCAGTTTGCCGCCCTTCATGCGCACGGTCGTGGCCGATGACGTCGAGCGTAGCTGCCCCCCGCCACGAAACTGCCCGCTTGTGACGAGGCTCTGAATCAATGCTCCATACTCCTGCATGATCCTGTGCTTCTCGCTGTCCGGCAATTGTGTCCATGCCTTCTCGTCGATGCAGCACATGAGCATGTATTGCATAATGGTCTCTCCTTTCAAGTGATGGTAGGCGCCCGAAAGCCCAAGGCTAGGCGTCAACGAGCATCTTGAACCCGCCCCAGGCCATGCGCGTGCAATCGAAGGGCATCGACTTCTCGTCGCCCATGTTGGCGAGGCGCGGGTCCTTCATCACCTTGGCATTGACGCGGTCGCGATGCGCGCGCGACTTGAACACGATCGATGCGAATACCACCGTCTCGCCAGGCTTGGGCTTGGCCAATCGAGAGAACGGAACTCCGAACTTGACCTTGAGATCATCGCCGACACACTCTCGATATTCCAGCGCGCCATGCTCGCGCCAGATGGTTCCCGCTTGATGGGCCATGCGGCGGTAGGCGGCCAGGTTCTTTTTCGGGCCCGGCAAGACGTATCCATCGACGTAACGCATGTGAATCCTCCTTTGGGGTTGCGTCACCGATCAATCATCGGTGGGGATCAGTAAAGTAGAATGCCCCCATGTAACTACTCCTTCTTGCCTATCTGCGCGCGCAGGCGCTCCTCTTGCTCCCTGAGTTCTGGTGTGAACTCGGCCCCGAAGTCTTCCGCCTCGAACAGTTGACGGATCTCAATCTCGGACTCCCCCTTCATGGGATTGGGGCAGCGCTTGACCCATTCGATCGCCTCTTCTTTCGATTTCACCTCCCACAGCCAGAAGCCGGCGATCAGCTCCTTCGTCTCTGCGAAGGGTCCGTCAGTCACGGTCCGTGTGCTTCCAGAGAACTTGACGCGCGCGCCTTTCGAGGTTGGCTGAAGCCCTTCGCCCGCGAGCATCACGCCGGCTTTGACCAGTTCCTCGTTGAACTTGCCCATTTCAGTCAACAGTTGCTGACTCGGCATCACGCCCGCTTCCGAATCCTTCGTAGCCTTCACAATGATCATGAATCGCATGGCATGACTCCTTTCAAGGTATTGAGATGAGGATCTCGTTTTCCGGCTGAACTCTGGCTCCTACCTTTAGTCGAACAGAAAACGCAAAATTGACAACCTATGCGGCGCGCCGCGGCCA
Source organism: Nitrospirales bacterium (assembly GCA_038200685.1). Lineage (GTDB taxonomy): Bacteria > Nitrospirota > Nitrospiria > Nitrospirales > Nitrospiraceae > Palsa-1315. The sequence goes on along the minus strand of JBBRRN010000475.1, from coordinate 789 downwards.
TAATCGTGCAGGCTCATTCGAGCCAGATTGCATACGGGCAGCCTGGAGGAGACCTCACGATAAGATGCCAGCAATACCGAGGGGATACAGAATATCCGGAACTGTCCGCCTTTTGCGTGGTCGCTCCTCATGGGTTACGACGTAGCATGTTCGCATGACCGGTCGCCAATTCGGCTCTGCTCAGGACCCCGTTTTTGTCGGTGTCCATCTTCTGGAACATCCTCCTCGAGCCCGCGGCATGCTCTTCTGTGGTCAGAATTCCATCTACGTTCGTGTCGACCACCCTGATCTTTTCTTCCGAAGACAGTTCCGATGTCCCCGGCTTGTGTCCCGTGAGCTTCTCATGCGCCGCATCCATTTCACTCGACGTGACTATGCCATCCTTATCAGCATCCATGGTGTCGAACATTTTTTTGGCTCCGGCGGCATGTTCATCCGGCGAAAGATGTCCATCACGATTGGTATCCATCGCGTTGAACTGAGCCTCGGTGGCGTCCCTTTGCGACTGCTCCGCAGGACAAACAATCGGCGATATCACGAACATGACCAGTACAGTGAGACCGCACATGGTGATGGTCAGAGGATGATCCATCGCCCTCTCCTTAGTCACTTCTTTCCCTTCTCCCACAGCCCGAGGACGTTGCCTTCAGGATCTGCGAAGTCCGCCATAAAGCCCCACTCTCCGATGGAATGCTTAGGCGTCACGACCTTCCCGCCCGACTTCTCGATGGCCGCGAGGGTCCGGTCGATGGAATCGGTCTGTACGCCGAACGACGGCTGGTCCTCTTT
>JBBRRN010000474.1:0-3124 GCA_038200685.1 Nitrospirales bacterium | reverse complement strand
CTATCACTCCCCGGCCGAGTACGAAGCGAGGACGGCAGTGGCTTAACCAGGTGTCCACGGAATTGGGGGAAGGTCAGAGTGCCTTATGTAAGGAACGTGATTTAACCTAAAGGGTTGTGCCAACCGCCCTCAATGAGCCGATCCGCTTCGTGCGGACCCCAGGTGTGTGCCTCGTACTCGTGCAACGACATCGGGGTGTCGAGAATCGGCTGCACGACGCGCCAGGCAGCTTCCACCCCATCCCCGCGGGCAAAGAGCGTGGCATCACCCTTCATGGCGTCTCCAAGAAGACGTTCATACGGATCCATCTCGTCGCCGGAGCACTGCTGCGCGACCAGCTCAATTGGTTTGCCCACCATCGTCTCTCCTGGAGCTTTGGTCTTGGCGCCTATGGCGATCATCACGTCAGGACTGAGCCGGAAACGAAAATAGTTCGGCAACGGTGGTTCGATCTCCTCCAACACGGGACAAACCGGCCGCTTGAACTCGACCAGCACTTCGGTAGCCGTGACAGGGAGGCACTTACCCGTGCGCACATAGAACGGCACTCCTGCCCACCGCTCACTGTCGATGTAGAATCGGAGCGCGGCGAACGTCTCGACCTGGGACTCAGGAGCCACGCCGCCCTCGCGGCGGTAGCCACGGAACTGCCCTCGCACGACATCCGATGGAATGAGCGGCCGTATCTTCTTGAGGACTTTCACACGTTCTTCCCGAATCGATTCATAATCCCTACCGGACGGTTGTTCCATGGCCAGGCACGCCATTACCATCAACAAGTGACTTTGCACCACATCGCGAATCGCTCCCACCTCTTCGTAGAACCGACCACGACCCGCCACTCCAAACTCCTCGGCCATCGTGATCTGCACACGCTGGATGGAGTGTCGGTTCCACCCGGTTTCAAAGAACGGGTTAGCGAAACGGAAATACATCAGATTCTGGACAGATTCTTTTCCGAGGTAATGATCGATGCGGAAAATGGCTTGTTCCGTGAAATAGCTGTGGAGCGTGCGGTTGAGCTCCTGAGCGGAAACCAGGTTTCGCCCGAAGGGCTTTTCGAGAATCACTCGGACCCCATCGACGCAGCCTGACTTCGCCAGCCCTTCAATAACTGTTGTGAATAAACTGGGCGGAATAGCCAGATAATAGAGTGGCTGCTCGACTCCGCCCAGTTCTTTGCGCAGTGCCTGAAACGTTCTCGAGTCCGCATAGTCAACGCGCACATAGTGCAGTAGACGACAGAGTGTCTCACACGCGATGGGATCGGCCCTCCCCTGCTGTTCAAGGCTCTCGCGGGCTCGAGCTCGAAGACGGTCGTCTGTCCATGCCGATCGGCCTACGCCAATGACAGGCACATCAAGATGGCCGCGCTTGACCATGGCTTGTAACGCTGGAAAAATTTTCTTGAAGGCCAGATCACCGGTGGCGCCGAAAAAGACCAGGGCATCGGAATGGGATGTACCTAGCATCTTCCTCCTCTTCTGAGACGTTACACGCAGGCTCATTTCTCACAATGTCCGTTGAACTCGAATCGCATCGCGGACAACGGGTTATGAGAAAACTCGCTCCACTGCGTCATTGGCGGACCTTGATGGTCGCACAGACAAATTTTTGAAGTCCCCCAGTCCAGCCCTCCTCGAGCGTCCTGTGGTCCTTGGCCTTGGGTCGGATTGCGCCACAGTGACTCACATCGCAGCCACCTTGTCATAATACTGATGATCTTCTCTGTAGCCTCCATGCCCTTCCCCAATTGTGGCAAAGGTTTCGACCAGATCGATCGCACAAAGATACTTCACCATCTTGTATCCTGTTTTCGTTTCGATTCGCAGTCGGCAGGGAGCCCCATGGGGAATCGGGAGAGGATTCCAATTCATCTCATAGGCAAGAAGGGTTTGTGGGTCACGGACGTCTTCGAGCGTAATGATTTCGTAATATGCGAGCGGGGCATATTCCGCTTGAGGAAATGCATGGAAGACCACATAGCGCACCTGTGGCAGGGGCCTGCACAGGTCCAGGATGGTACTCATCCGTACCCCTCCCCATTCCGCCACGGCCGACCATCCCTGAATACAATTATGTTTGGTGATTTGCTCCTGCTTCGGGAGCATCCGAAGATCTGCCAGGAACAGCGCCAGGGGTCGTTCCACCAGCCCGCCAATGGCCATGCGCCACTCGATAAACTGTGTGTCAGCCTGTTTCTTATATGTCTCCAATTCCGGCGGATACCCATTCACCCGAAAGTACGGCGAAATGTCCTCTTTGGTGTACGACTGTCGGGACCGCAGGTGTCCGAACAGCACCCGTATGAGCGGTTCGATGAAGACGATGGCATTGAGTTGAAACTGTCGTTGATGGCGCAGCGTATATACCGTGGCCCAAATATGAAAGAGCACGACGCCGATCAACACGATGGAGGCGATCCAGAGGGCGAGCGCGATATTCGGGTTGGCTGAGCCCAGCACCATGTCGCCGATGTCTTCGGGGAAGTGCACGACCACCACCAACGTGAGATGCACCAGCGTGTAGACGACCAAGGTCATCAATCCGATAAAATGGAGGCTGCGCGCCGCTTGCCGTCCGCCGAACAGTCTCGGATACCAGGGGAAGCGGGCGATGAGCGCCGGCGATATACAGAGCCCGGTCAGGATCATCAGCGGAGCGATGAGAAAGACCACCCCGGCATAGGTGAGTTGCTGCAACGCAGCATAGGGGTGAAACGCGCTGTCCGGTGGGATCTCAAACCTCGCATATGTCAGGATGCTCTCCCAGGCTTGGGGAAACACCGTCCAGCTTGTGGGAATGAGCCGCCGCCATTCGCCGGTGACCCCAAGCAAGGTCACATAACTGAGGCCGTTCAGCACCCATACAGGAACAATCAGAAAATGCCAATTCCGTGAGGCTCCCAAGTTATGATGTCCACCGGGGAGGGCCACGATGGAGTTGATGTGTTCTGCCTCATCCATGGAGGTCCAGAGGCGGTCCGTCGGCATCACTTTCTTGCCGAATTTGATCCATTCGCTCCCCGGCGTGGTGTCATCGTTCCAGTAGAGTTTTGGATGGTCCGCAAGAATCTGCACACCGCTTCGCATCAATACAAAGATGCAGAACAGATTGATGAAAT
>JBBRRN010000473.1:0-3124 GCA_038200685.1 Nitrospirales bacterium | reverse complement strand
ACTTGTGATGATTGAATCGAAAAAAGACGCAGCGAAGCGGGGTGTGAAATCTCCCGATCGCGCAGAAGCTATCATTCTGGCCTTTGCTGATGTCAAAAAAGAAGGTTATGCATTGATGGCCTGGATGCAATCGGAACTAGAGGGGCAAGACATAAGGACCGACACACTATGAAAATCATTTTGCGACCAATCGATAGCATCCACCCCTACGCCCGTAACGCGCGACAAATTCCGGCGGCGGCCGTAGATAAGGTAGCCGCTTCTATCCAGGAGTTTGGATGGAGGCAGCCAATCGTAGTTGATTTGGAGGGCGTGATCATCTGTGGGCACACCCGTCTGCTCGCTGCGCGGAAGCTTGGGCTCATCGAAGTCCCGGTGCACGTGGCTGAAAACCTGACTCCCACCCAGGTGCGCGCCTACCGCCTATTGGACAACCGCAGCCACGAAGAGACCAGCTGGGATGACGACTTGCTTGGGCTGGAACTACTGGACCTCAAAGGGATGGGGATCGATATGGACCTGACCGGCTTTGACATGGGTGAGATCGACGACCTACTGTCCCGCGATACCAACGGAGGCTTGACCGACATTAACGCCGTACCCGAAGTTCCCGAAACACCTATATCCCGATCTGGTGATTTATGGGTCCTGGGTAGCCATCGGGTACTGTGCGGTAACGCAACCAGTCAGGCCGACGTAAACCGTGTGCTCGAAGGAGGCGATGCGGACATGGTGTTTTGTGATCCACCATACTCGGTTTCCTACACGGGTAAGACGGCGCGAAAGCTTACGATTAAAAACGATGATCTAGGGCCAGGGTTCTATGATTTTCTTCATGACGCTTTTCTGAACGTATTGCCGGTAACCAAGGGAGCTCTCTATGTCTGTATGTCTTCTTCGGAGTTGCACACGCTGTTCACGGCATTCACGGACGCTGGTGGCCACTGGTCAACGTTTATCATTTGGGCGAAGAATCATTTCACCCTCGGGAGGTCGGACTATCAGCGGCAATACGAACCCATACTCTACGGGTGGGCCGAGGGCACTCCTCATTTCTGGTGTGGGGCGCGCGATCAGGGCGACGTATGGATGGTAGACAAGCCCGCCGCCAACGATCTGCACCCCACCATGAAGCCGGTTGAATTGGTCCAAAGAGCCGTTCGAAATAGCAGTAACAGGCACGCTGTGGTATTTGATCCCTTCGGTGGATCGGGCTCAACCCTGATTGCCTGCGAAACCACAGGCCGGCAAGCGCGGCTTATTGAACTCGATCCAAGGTACGTCGACGTGATTGTAAATCGTTGGCAAGACTATACGGGTCACAAGGCCATACTCGAAGCGGACGGACGGGAATTTGAACAAGTCGCGATCAAACGCCGCTGTGGAGACGCCTTTGCGGACCAGGCCCTCCCGAATCGTGTCGCGGGTCACGAATCAGCATTGACGTTCACCCGCCGACAGGACCCGACAAACCCGACAATTTAGACTCCCGGGCGACTCGCGCGCTACGAAAAGACAGCAATGATCATTGCATGCGAGTTGCGCAGTCTCGAGGGCCATACGGCTCAGGAGACATGCAACGCTGGAGCATTTCTGGTGTCACGATGCGGCTTTACGACGATTTCAACATCCTGATCGAGCGCCACTAGGAAGTGCAGAAGGCGCTCTACGGAAAATTGCCGAAACTCACCGCGCAGCATCTTGGAGACATGGGGCTGTTTGATGCCTAACAAAACTGCCGCCCAACCTGTTTCAGATCGCGTTCCTTCATCAGGGTGTCGATCTTGAAGACGAGTTGCGCCTTGATAAAGTGCTCTTCGGTATTCGGCAGACCGAGTTCCTCGAAGACGTTCAGGTTTCCCGCTTCTTTTCTCTTTTTGCTCATGGCTCCATCCTTTTTGCAATCTGTTCGGCCTCGCGGAGGCGTTGCCTGATCAGCTTGATATCCTGGCGCGGGGTCCCTCGGCCAGTCTTGGATTTTTTCTGGAAGGCGTGAAGGACGTATACCGCCCCCGCGAACCACAGGGTATAGATCGCGCGATGTAAAGCGCGTAGCTCATGTGATCTTGGACTGGCTCGGGAAAAGTACGCAATCCTTGCGACTTGATCCGATCCATACCATCGGCTTTAAAGACGGCCTTTCTTCATCAGCTCCCAACTATAGTGATTTCACTATATGGCGTCGCGCAAGGCATTCTCGGCAGGTACACCGTGACCTGCGATCTCCGAGGTCCCGACAAACCCACAATTCGACAAAGAGCTGGCACTTTTGCGACTGATTCCGGCCAAAACTACCGCTCATACCTTACCTTGAATAGTTCCTGATGACGGCGCCTCCTCGAAGGCCTTAAGGTACTCCCCCAAGGTGGCGTCCAGGCGTTCGTAAAGCAGCGCATCGAAACTCTCGGTCCCTTGCCCCGCTTGGGATTGCTGTAAGGCGCGAATATACGCTAGGCGGTCCTCAGGGCGCACCGCCACAGGTGGATAGCCGCCCCGGATAAGAATAAGATTCATCAGAAGTCGGGCTGTGCGTCCATTGCCATCATTGAAAGGGTGGATGTCCACTAGGCGCCGGTGGGCTGTAAACGCAACTTCGGGCGTGGCTGGGGCTGGACTAAGCCAACCCACAAAGTCGCCCATGAGCGCCGGAATTTCCGCCGGTGACGGAAACTCAAAGCGGCCAGTTTCCGTGCGGACATACCGGGCCAAGTCGGCATACCGGCCGGCGATATCGGGCCGCGACCGCTGCATCGTGAGCCGGTGAAGGTTTCGCAGGTCATTCTCAATCAATGACCTCTTTTCGCTGGCAAGTTCCCGCACATAGCGAATGGCGTCATAATGGTCGAGCGTTTCTAGGTGGTCTTTCAGCGGCCTTCCGGTGATCGTAATGCCTTGCTCGATGACCAACGTTGTTTCAACTGGTGTGAGTGTGTTGCCCTCGATCGCATTCGATGTGTAAGTAATTTCGACGTCGTAATAGTGCTCTAGTCTGTTCAATGCTTCCGCCGACAACGGTCTCAAGCGATCGAGCCGGTCCCGCTTAGCGGCAATGGATGCTCGTAGTTCCTTCACGTTGACAAACTATCTCATGTTAGCTCTTTGGATGACCCACCAAACCGGTCTT
>JBBRRN010000472.1:0-3129 GCA_038200685.1 Nitrospirales bacterium | reverse complement strand
GAAACGAACGACGCTTCACGAGATGTGCTTCACGTGTGACGCCGCATAGATTAGGATGCCGAAGTGGTGAAATGGCAGACACGCACGTTTGAGGGGCGTGTGGCGCAAGCCGTGCGGGTTCAAGTCCCGCCTTCGGCACCATCTCAGTTGTGGACTCCTATACGAGCCCTGGGCCTCGGTTGTGTGGCCGTGCAGATCTGAATCGCTCATTCGTTCCCGTACCCTCCTGATTCCGTCAGCAAAGAATCACTGGCGTGGGTGGGCAGCAATGCGGTTCTTTCTTACCGATCGGCTCCAACACGACAAGACTCGGGTGTGCTGCTGGGCTGTTTGTCTCGCATCCGCTGTGTTCCATTTCTTCTTCACCCATCATCAGAGCCGTTCCTCACAACGGCGTGACATCAGGGTGATCGTCACGGATTTATTTTATGACTTTGACCGGGGCGGTCTGTCTCTGCCCACACTACATCACCATTTTCCCCGCCTAGGAGTCACACGATGAGTAGTCCCGGCAATCTGCCTGAACTCGATGCACTGCGTAGTCAGGTTGCCGACCTCTCGCGCCAGTTGGCCGAGCGGGACCACTCGTTGCAACATCAGCGTGAACAATCTGATCTGTTGCGTGCGATTGTCGAAGGGACTGCGGCGGAGACTGGCGACGCATTCTTCTCGGCCCTGGTCACACACCTGACGTCAGTGTTGCACGTACAGTATGCGTTCATCGGGGAGGTACAGGGAGATCACATCAAGAAGATCCGCACCCTTGCAGTCTCGGCAGGGGGTGCCATCGTCGACAATTTCGAATATGCACTCGCCCATACGCCCTGCGCCTCAGCACTGACACAGAGCTTTGCGTGCTTCGACAGGGGTCTCCAGACAATGTTTCCTCAGTTCACGCGTTTGGCGGACCTCGGAGCCGAGAGCTATTGCGCGGTGCCGCTTCGGACGAAAGGCGGAGCAGTCATGGGACTGCTCGTCGTGATGGATACGAAGCCCTTGCAACAAGGCGACAATCTGCAGTCACTGTTGGAAGTCTTTGCGCCGCGCGTTGCTGCAGAGTTCGAGTGGAGGCGAGCCGAACAAGAACGTGGCCAGGTTCTGGCAGACTTACACAATGTCATAGAGACGATCCCTGATATCGTGTTTGCTCTCGACACCCCAGGCAATGTGGTGAAATGGAATCGGCGTCTCGAGGACGTCACGGGATACAGTTCTGAGGAATTATTGAACAAGCCGGCATTGGCGTTCGTGCCTCCGGAAGAACAGGCCCGCACTGCCGGCGCCATTCAGCGGGTCTTCATGGAAGCGTACGCCGAACTTGAAGGCCATCTATTGACCAAAGAGCACCGCCTCATTCCCTATCACTGGGCCAGCGCGTTGCTCAAGAATAGTCACGGCGAGCCCGTCGGTATCACCGGAATTGGGCGAGACGTATCTGAAAAGAAGCGGGCGGAAGAGGCGTTGCGTAGAAGTGAAGAGCGATTCGCGCTGGCCGTAGAGGGATCGAACGATATCCTCTGGGATGCCCACCGTCTTCCAGGCGAGCCATGGTATGCCCCGCAGACTCCGATCTGGTGGTCGCCACGAGTTCGTCAACTGCTGGGACTACAAGAATCAGACTCGTTCGAGACGTTTGAGCAATGGGCCGCTCGGCTCCATCCCGATGATAAGGATCGCGTGTTCGGCCAGTTGACTGCGCACATTGAACATCGAGTTCCGTACGATGTTGAGTACCGGCTACGCACCAATCGAGGAGACTATCGATGGATTCGCGGGCGCGGGCAGGCACTGTGGGATGAGCAAGGAGAGCCTTGTCGCATGTCTGGCTCATGTCAAGACATCACCGAGCATAAGTGGGCGGAAAAAGCGCTTTGCGAATCTGAAGAGCGGTATCGCATGTTAGTCGACCTCTCGCCGAATGGGGTGTTCGTCTATTGTAACGGCAAGAAGGTCTATGTCAACCAAGCAGCATGCACGATTTTGGGAGCGGCGTCGCCTGAACAGTTATTCGAGGTATCCACATTTCATTTTTCTCATCCTGATGATTACGAATCGATTCACATCAGTCTCGCGCAGATTCTTGCTACCGGCGAACCGGTTCGTCGAGTCGAATGGAAGTACCAGAGGCTTGATGGAATCCCGATCTCCGTCGAGGTTGACGCTGGTTGTATCATGTGGAATGGCGAACCCGCCGTTCAGGTCATCTTCGCCGACATCACTGACCGCAAGCAGGCGGACGTGGCCCTTCGTGCAAGCGAAGAACGGTATCGGGCGCTGTACGATGACACGCCGACTATGTACTTCACACTCGCAACGGACGGCACGGTGCGTTCTGTCAACCGTTTTGGGGCAGGGCAGCTCGGATATCGAGTGGAGGAATTAATCGGGCACTCCGTGCTGGGCCTCTTTCACGAACAGGATAAGGAAGCCGTTGCCGCGAGTCTGTCTGAGTGTCTTGCGACACCGGCGATCACGAGATACTGGGAGTTTCGGAAGGTAGGGAAAGATGGGAACATCATTTGGGTGAGGGAAACGGCCCGTGTGGGTCATTCTTCCACCGGGGAGACCGTCGTATTGATAACATGCGAAGATATCACCGAGCGCAAGCAGGCGGAGGAAGCGTTCCGTCGGAGTGAAGAACGCTTCAGAACCATGTTCACGCAGGCACCAATCGGTATGGCGCTCATCGATTCGCTGACGGGACAGATTTATGAAGCCAATTCCAGATTTGCTCAAATTTCAGGTAGGACGAAGGAGGAAGTATCTAGCCTCAATTGGATGAGCATCACCCATCCGGACGACGTACAAACGGATTTAGATAACATGGCCAGGCTGAATGCCAGGGAAATAGCCGGATTCCAAATGGAGAAACGCTATATCTGGCCCGATGGCAAGGTTGTGTGGATCAACCTGACAGTGGCTCCGATCCAAGTTGGAGAGTACGCTGGCCCGCGCCACCTGGCTATGATTGAGGACATCACTGAACGTAAGCAGGCGGAGCAGGAGCAGAACCGGCTCATCAAGGCCCTGACCCGGTCACGACAACACTTTCAAGCCCTCTTCAACTGGACTCCCTCCGCCGTCGGGATCAGTACCGTGCCGGAAGGTCGGTTTATTGATGTGAATGAG
>JBBRRN010000471.1:0-3137 GCA_038200685.1 Nitrospirales bacterium | reverse complement strand
CCACACGCAGTGCTCCTGACTTGGTCAGTCTGCGAACCTCGACCTGATGAACTCCTTTGGCTTTCACAGGACCGAGGACCTCATGCTCCAGATATTCACGGTCTTCCTCCGGGTAGATGAACGAGATATGCTTGCCAAGCGCCTCTTCCTGCGAATATCCCAGCATCCTTTCTGCCCCTCTATTCCAGTTCATCACACGGCCGCCCAGATCGATGGTGATGACGGTTTCCTGGATCTGATTGATAATGTCCGACTGTCTTCGTATTAATTCACTCGCTTGCTTTCGTTTGGTGACGTCGGTCCAGAGACCGACGATTTCCTGTGGGGTTCCGTCTGATCGCCGGATCAACACCGCCTCGTCCCTGAACCAGCGATACTCGCCACTGCGTGTCTGCCAGCGGTATTCCACTGCCAGTGTGGCATCGTGCAGTAGCATCTCAAATCCCTTCAGGGTTTTTTCATGGTCGTGGGGATGCAGTCTCGACACCCAGAGAGATGAATCATCCAAAAAGAAACGTGGAGCATAGCCGGTCACCGCCTCGATATTTTCACTCACCCACAATGCACCATAGTCCCCGGAGGGTTTTGCAGAGTACATCACAACAGGCACGGTACGCAAAATCAATGCTTCCCGGGCTCGGCCGGCAAGCACATCTCTCTCGGCCTGTCTGCGCTTCGATAGGTCATATAGGATCCGCCCTCCTCCCCCGAGAGCAAGTACCATGGTCAAGAACGTTCCGCCCACAACCAACGACAGTGTGAACGAGGCCGCTCCGTCTGCCTGCTTCAACCAGTTGCTCAGCAGAACCTGCTCCTGCACCTGCATTTCACCGAGCACCATGAGGATCTTGTTCATGGTATCTTTGCCCGTGTGTTGACGGACTACCTGCTCATTCCTATCAATCTTTCCACTGTCCCTTAAGTCGATCCCTTCATTAAGTTGTGCGACTCTCAGATTGATCAGACGACGCAAGGCAAGTAGCTGTTCTTGCTGGGTCTGACTATCCCGAGTCATGCCAGTAAGTATGCGCAGCACTTCTTCTATGTTGTGGACCGCCTCGGAATGCGATTGCTGATACTGGTGCTCACCGGTCAAAAGATCAAGCACTTGCTTGTCTTCTATTTCTTCCATCAGGTAAAGCAGGCGCTCGATCGTTTCCCGCACCTGATGGGTTTGCGCGACCCGGACTTCACGACTGATGAGGTCGTTCGTGCTCCAATAAGAGGCAAGCCCGATTCCAAGCAGCAGAACAAGTACAACCCCAAGGCCCACCGCAATCTTCTTCTCTAGCGATATGTTCATGCTGAACCCAGTTGCCTAGGAGCCTGCGGAAAAGTTAGGTTGATGCCGAAAACATAGTGAGAATCTTTCGTATGGTACTGAGGCGAGGCGTACGCTTCGGTACGGCGAGCCTCTGCGCGACGCGAGAACACCGCTGGCAGACTTTTTCAGCATCCTGCTAGTGGAACAACAAACACCGTGGCGAAACACATAGAGCCAGCTGCACATCAGTACGAGCCCGGCAAGGCAGACCAAGAAACGCTGCGTGAGTGAAACATTGATCAGAGGTTTGAGCATCAATGCGTTTCCTTGCAGAGGGGTATGGTTTCATCTGGAATCGGGATGCCGACAATCCCCAACATCACGAGAAGAAACACTGCGATATACCCGTATGAGTGGATCCTTGCAAATGCAGTCTTCATTATATCTTTCTTCGCACAATTGGCATGCAACGTTCAGGACACTCGAGTCGCCTTTCTCGTTAGGCCACTTCAGAACTGGATCAACGGAAACGTTTGCGGTATGAGCGGAGGCACTTCGATCTTGGGATGCCGCGAAGGGTTGGACGGAGTCGGGCGTTCTCCCAACGTGACCGTCAGAGTGCGCCTTGTGCCGTCTCGAAACAGTGTCAACTCAACGGATTGATTGGCCTTCAGCGGCCGAAGCACTTTGACATATTGCTCGCTACTCTTCACGTCCTGCCCATCGACCGCGACGAGGATATCGCCCCCTAAGATCCACGGCTCGCCTTCAATGGTCACATCCAGGTTTCCGGCACGGACTCCGAGTGTCTGAGCCGGGCTCCCATCTTCCACATCGATGATCAGCAACCCGCTCACAAGGGGAAGCGCGATCAGATTCCGCACTTCGTCGGTCACAAATTTCCCTTTGATGCCCAACCACGGTCGGACCACGCGACCATTCGTCCGCAGTTCAGTGATGATGTATTTGACGGTATTGATCGGAATGGCGAATCCGATGTTCTGCGCTCCCATCAAAATGGACGAGCTGATTCCGATGACATGATCCTCGGAATCGACCAGCGGTCCGCCGCTATTGCCGGGATTGATCGGGCTCGTGGTCTGAATCACTCGCTCTTGGAACACTTCCTGTTTGGTCTCCAATAGTTGTCCGAATCCGCTCACGATGCCCGTCGAAAATGCATAGCCCAACCCAAAGGGGTGTCCGATCGCCAGAACTTTCTGGCCGATTTCCAGTTTGTCGGAATCGCCCAGTTGAGCAGGGGCGTGCCGCCCCTTCGGGAGCGTCACATGGAGCAGCGCGATATCCGATTGCGGATCGCTTCCGATCAACTCTGCCGGGAGACGAGTTCCATCATGCAACGTCACCGTGATGTTGGCGGCCCCGTCCACCACATGGGCGTTGGTCACGATCGAGCCCTGCTCATCGATCAATACACCTGCCCCGAGTCCTTTTCCCGACGCCTGCACGATGTGATGGGCGCTGACATACGCTGAAGAGACAAGGACGGTCGCGTTCGCCAACTGCTTGTAGACTCGCACGCTGTTCATTTCTTCCGGCGTGACCAAGGCAGCTGCGAGAAGCTGAGGCATTCCTGTGGAGGCGGTCAACACCAGACAGGCGACAAGCCAGGACCGCAGATATCCCTTGGTAGGATGGCCACGTTTCATACAGACCTCCTTACAAGCGTTCGTGTGTTCAAGAAATGATGAAGGTATGCGAGCAGGAGCAGGTGACAGAGAACTGTACGGTTTCGTGATGGCACTCTCTTGTCGAGGTGCAGCCAACATTGCCGCCAGATCGAGGGTTGTTGAGTGACCGCGTCCATGTAACCTCCATGTTTCTACGAATCAATCGGGAAAGGCAGCCCCTG
>JBBRRN010000470.1:0-3140 GCA_038200685.1 Nitrospirales bacterium | reverse complement strand
GCTCGCGCATTCATGCGGTTCAACGCGTCGTCATCGATGGAACGTGAGACGACCCGCCATGGCGACTTGGTACAGAGGGGGCGGCTCGGACAAGCTCTACAGTCCTTGATGGCGGCTTCATAGTGGATGGATCGAATAGGCCGGTTCAGTTGTTTCCTCGTCAGCGTCTTGCCTTCGGGGCAGATGAAGGTGTCGCTCTCGATCTGATAATCGAAGGTACTCCGGTCGAACAGGCCGTGTGGGTTGACGCTGCGCTTGGCAGGTACATGGGTGAGGACTCCGATCTCTTCGCAGCGGCTGGCGTGTTCGCCATTGGAGTAGCCCGTGTCTGCGACGACGTTCAGCGTCGGCGGCTTGCCGAGCGCCCCGCTCGCGGCCTCGGACATCGGCAGTAGGCAACGTTGGTCGGCTGCGTCAAGCGTGACGGCATGCGTCACGATCAGAGCGTGTGCGGCATCGACTGCGGTCTGCACGTTATAACCCGGCGAGATGCCTCCAGAGATCCGCATGAAGCCGACCTCCGGCTCTGGATGCCGGCGTAGCTTGTCGATGGCGGCCTGTAATGCGGATGGATCGATGCTGACTTGCTGCTCTGTGTCGGCTTGCTCCATGCCATCCAGGTATCGGCGCAGAGCATCGCGGTCGCGAACACTGTCTCCGTTGGCGACGGCACGGAATTTACTGCCGTCGATGACGATCCACTTGCCCCGGATCAGGCCGCAGGAACGAGCGAACTGCACCAGTGCCGCTCCTGCATTCGTCACCGCCACGCGGTGTATCCGGCGAAACTCGGCGATCGACTTGTGGTCGGGATAGAGCCTGCCCAGCAGCCACATCAACTCCACGTTGTGACGGCACTCCGCTTCAAGCCGACGCGACGAGCGCAGTTGGTTGAGGTAGCCATAGAGATAGAGCTTGAGAAGGTCAGCGGATCGTATCCAGGACGACCAGTCTCGGCGGCCTCCGCTCTCTCGAAGCCCAACTCCGCCATCGCCAACCCACTCACGAAAGCATTAAGCACTCGACATACATGGTCTGCCGGGATCAGGTCGTCCAGCACCACTGGAAAAAGCGTCCCCTGACTCCGACCTTCACCCTGGATATAGCTCATGAAAAGACCTCGCTCGAGGGCATCCTCTCACCTACGACTGTTAAATCAGAGTCCAATTTTTAAATCAGAGTCCAAAACTGGGTTCCGTAACAACCTCAAAGGTGCGCTGCTGCCAAATCGCGGCATAGCCGCGTTGCGGAGGGAAGAAGTTTTTGGAAAGGGACCCGGAGCCTGCGAGGGGCGAGGAGTCCGAAACCCCGAGGGCGCGGTCCGCGAGTTCTGAATGCAGAGCCGAAGGGCGCAGCTCCTGGACCGAAGCGGTGGCTGAGTGAACGTGGAAAGAGGAGATTCTGCAAGACTTCACATCTCCCTCGTCACGACTGCTACGACCTGATGCCGTTCCAAACAGATAAACGCCCAGATTTCAGCAGTAACTTTTTGGACCCGTTACATAAGCCCCCAATTCGCTACGCTCATCGCAAATGCAAGACTCAGTGCCAGCCCCAGCAATCTCGACTCATCTTTTCGGACCGGTGACACCACGCCTTGAATCACATGGGCAAAAATGGCGTCGATGTACGAATCGGAGATTGGACCACTATTGATTTGCAAACGATAGTAAAGCGGCGCATACAGCAGGTCGATCGTCGCATCGATATCGATGTCGGCACGCAAGTCTCCCTGCTTGATGGCCTCTTCAAATACACGTCGCGCTACCGCTCTCCTCGGCATTCTCCACCGCTCAAGGAACGCTTGCGCTAGCTCAGAGTCAAATTGCGCCTCTCCGATCAACTCCTTGATGACCGTGCCATATTTCCCTCGAAATGCCTTTGCCTGGGTCCGCAATTGCAGATGCATGCTGTCGAGCGCTCTAGGTGTCTTAGGAAAATCAGTATCAGGTCCAACCTGAGCAAGGAAGGCGTCCATCACAACCGCCGCTTTATTAGGCCAACGACGGTAGATTGTGGTCTTTCCAACACCTGCTCTGTTGGCGATAGCGTCAACGGTCAAGGCACGAAAACCCACTTCCGACACTTCATCCAGCGCCGCACGCAGGATAGCCTTATGCACCTCTTCGCTTCTTGGCCTCCCTCGGCGAGGCGAAGCGTCCGATTTATTCATGATTCCGCTCCATTTGTGAAAAGTCTATGTTCTCTGCATCTTTTACGCAACACGGTGTATCGTATATTTAGACATTTACGAAACATTTCGTTTCGTATTGGGGGCTTTGTGGATCAAAATGTTTGGCTGGTCGAGCAAGCTGGAGGATCATTCCAGAAAAGAGAGCGGCTCATACCGGACCTTGGAAGGAACGAAGTCCTGGTGAAGATTGCTGCGAGCGGTGTGAATCCACTGGATACCAAGATCCGCTCAGGACAAGCGGCACATGCGAGGCAGCCCCTTCCAGCGGTGCTTGGCCTTGATATGGCAGGCACTGTCGAAGCGATCGGGTCTCATGTCACTACCTTCAAGGTGCGTAGCGAAGTTTACGGAATGGTAGGCGGTGTCGGCGGGATACAGGGAACTCTCGCCCAGTACATCGTGGTGGATGCTCACCTCCTTGCAAACAAACCGGCGAATCTTCCTATGCGACAGGCGGCGGCACTTCCCCTCAGCATCATCACGGCCTGGGAAGGTTTGGTCGACCGCGCAAGAGTACGGGCAGGTCAGAAAGTGCTTATTCACGCCGGGACGGGAGGCATCGGCTATATTGCGATCCAGATCGCGAAAGCGTTTGGCGCAGATGTATTCGCCACCGTTACATCAGAGAAGAAGCGTATCGTCGAAGCCATCGGTGCTGTCGCCATTGACTACCGTGAAACCTCGTTCGAAGACTATGTAGCAGCTTCCACCGGCGGACAGGGATTCGATATCGTCTATGACACCGTGGGAGGGACAACACTGGATGCCTCCTTCTCTTCGGTGAAGCAGTATACGGGTCATGTTGTGAGCGCTCTTGGATGGGGTTCGCACTCCCTTGCTCCTCTCTCGTTTCGCGGAGCGAGCTACTCAGGGGTCTTCACTCTACATCCGTTGATCTCAGGTCAGGGTCGTGTGCATCACGGGGAAATACTGGCGCAGGCAGGAG
>JBBRRN010000469.1:0-3168 GCA_038200685.1 Nitrospirales bacterium | reverse complement strand
GGATTGCTTGAATTTCGGCAACCCTGAGCGTCCTGAAATCATGTGGCAGTTTGTGTTGGCGATTGAAGGCCTGAAGGATGCCTGCGAGCACTTCAAGATTCCTATTGTCAGTGGTAACGTGAGTTTCTACAATGAGACCAACAGCCTCTCGATTTATCCCACTCCGATGTTGGGGATGGTCGGGCTGATCGATGCGGCTGATAAGACGACGATGACGCAGTGGTTCAAGCAGGACGGTGATGTGATTCTTCTCCTGGGCAAGACGAAGGAAGACCTGGGCGGTAGCGAGTATCTCAAAGTGCATCACCATCGTGAGCAGGGATCGCCACCGTTCCTTAGCCTAGAAACGGAAAAGATGCTTCACGACTTTGTACTGAATGTAATCCATGAAGGATCTGTGCAATCAGCACATGATTGCTCAGATGGTGGGCTCTCCATCGCATTGGCTGAATGTTGTATGTCTGCCCCGGACACCAGGCGTGGGGCTGTGGTAAAGTTGGCTCTCGATACCTTGCGGCTGGATGCGCTCCTGTTCGGTGAGAGCCAATCGCGGGTCATTCTTTCAGTAAAACCGGAGATGGTGGACAAGGTATTAAATCACGCTTGGGACTCTGGTATTCCAGCTACTAAAATCGGGACCGTAGGAGGGGACCGTTTCGTTATCGATGTGGAGAAGGGACAATGGAGCGAAGGTTGCCATCTCGATCTCCCTATTGATCAACTGTACGATCGGTGGGCTTTTTCGATCGAACGCACGCTGAACCAAACGTAAAACGTGAGATGTAAAAAGTGAAACGTGAAACCATAAATAGGAAAACTGCGAAGGAACTTCCCATCGCTTCACCTTTCACCATTCACCTTTCACATAAGAGCCCAGACAAGTTCCACGACGAATGTGCCGTGTTTGGCATATACGGCCATAAGGAAGCGGCAAACCTCACCTATCTAGGATTGTATGCCCTGCAGCATCGCGGACAGGAAGCCTCCGGCATCGTTTCCGGCGATGGCGAACAGTTTCATGTTCATAAGGGGAAGGGGCTTGTGGCGGATATTTATAATCCCCAGGCGCTCGATCATTTGCTCGGTTCGATGGCGATCGGTCACAATCGTTACTCCACCGCCGGAGGGAACGATCTTAAGAACGTTCAGCCGTTCTCGGTCAACTTTGCGTTTGGAAATCTGGCGCTCGCCCATAATGGCAACCTCATCAATGCTCAAGTGTTGCGTCACGAACTCGAAGCGTACGGCGCTATCTTTCAATCCACCTCAGACAGCGAAGTCATCATCCATCTGATCGCTCATTCGCGGGCCAATACGTTGCTGGCGCGCATCATTGATGCGTTGAGCCAAGTCCGAGGGGCGTTTTCGATCGTGTTACAAACAGATGAGGGGATTATCGCAGTTCGGGACCCTCATGGGTTCCGGCCCCTCTGTCTCGGCCGGTTAGGCGATACGTATCTTGTAGCCTCTGAAACCTGCGCCTTCGATCTGCTTGGAGCTGAAATTGTCCGCGAGATCGAGCCTGGAGAGTTGGTGGTGCTGAACGACAAGGGCGTGACGAGTTATAAACCATTTGCGCCGGCCAATCCCGCGATGTGCGTCTTTGAATATGTGTATTTTGCCAGGCCGGACAGCAAGATTTTCGGGGCGAACGCGGTCTATTCCACGCGCAAGGCCTTAGGCCGGCAACTGGCGAAGGAATCGTCGGTGCCGGCAGATATCGTCATTCCTGTACCGGACTCTGGGGTGCCTGCTTCGCTTGGCTATGCCGAAGGGGCGGGGATTCCATTTGAACTTGGGCTGATTCGTAATCACTATGTTGGCCGCACCTTCATTGAACCGGAACAATCCATCCGCCACTTTGGTGTAAAGGTGAAGCTCAATGCTGTGCCCGAAGTGTTGGAGGGGAAACGGGTCATCGTGGTCGATGATTCCCTGGTGCGAGGCACAACAAGCCGTAAAATTGTGAAGATGCTTCGTAATGCCGGAGCTAAAGAAGTGCATATGCGCATCAGTTCGCCGCCAATTATCTCGCCCTGTTTCTACGGCATCGATACGCCTACCAAGAAGGAACTTATCGCTTCCAGCCACACGACCGAAGAGATTCGGAAATACATCACAGCGGATAGCTTGGCCTATTTAAGTCTCGACGGTATGCTGAATGCCTCACCTGGCACACCAAGCCAGTATTGCAATGCCTGCTTTACGGAACGCTACCCTATTCCTCTGACCCGCGCTGAGGAGTGGCAATTGGGCCTCTTCGAACCATCCATTTAGCTCTGATCTTTCTTCATTTGTTACACCAGGGTGACCGAAGATAACTTCTGGGCGGCTTGGGTTCGGTCTTCATCAACCTTCCTTGCTTCGTACTCGGTTGGGGAGTAACAGACAAAGGTGAAATGCCAGCCCTTCCGATTGTAGAGTCCAGAAATGTAATCGAAGATATCTCGTTTCCCGTCTTAATGGGTTGCGTAGTGCCCATGGTGGACGAATTCATGCTTGAGTGTTCCGAAGAAACTCTCAACACAGGCGTTGTCTCAGCTGCTCCCTCGCTTCGACATGTTGGTGATAATGCTGTGAGTGGTGAGCAGCAACTGGTACCTCATGGCGGCATACTGGCTGCCGAGACCCGAGTGGCGCAGGAGCTCTGCCAGTGGGTCCTGGTTTGCTAACGCCACGGTGAGGGCCTGCTCGGCCAACTGCACGCTTAGCCAGTATCCCATCGCCCAGCCGATCACTAGGCGGGAGTACAGATCTAGTATCACGGCGAGATAAAGCCAGCCCTCCACCTAGTTCGGATCGCCACTATGAACAGGCGATTGAGGGTGTTCTCCGCTACGGACAACGGGTTATTCCTAGTCGGCCAGTCCCCCCTGTGATCGTTCCGATTCTAGTGATATCCGCGGTTTTTCCCAGGCAGCTATTCCTCCTGCCGATTTCCGCGAGGCCTCTTCAATTGACTCTTAGATCTTGTTGGCTTTTGCTCCTCCTATTGGCCTCTTCTTGCTCTGACGAAATCAATTGCCATACGTAGATTCTTCCCAATTTGGTGAGGAATGGCATGATCCCTGAGCTTCCCCTGAAATTTCGTCTTCCACGGGTGACGTATCATCGCCGTCACCATGAAAGGGAGGACGATGAAGATACCGAAGCAACAATACACAACCG
>JBBRRN010000468.1:0-3173 GCA_038200685.1 Nitrospirales bacterium | reverse complement strand
CTCAAGATCAGCCGGGCGAGCCTGTACAACAAAATCCGTGATTATCATCGAATAGCCATCCCGATGTCCCTCTCCTCCCCACTTCTCTTCTCTGATTGTCCAAAAAGTTAGACAAGCTAACAGATTGATAATCCTTGCATTGGATTGTCGTACCGATTTCTGTTGTCTCACGCAGTAGAAAGAAGCGCCACGAACGGTTTCGATCATCTCGCCGCATTCATCACGTAACTCACGTTGCCACTGAGAAAATTTCTTCAATCGCCAATCAATCTGATATTTGGCATAGCTGTTGCGCTAGCTACTTGTTGCTGGTGGAGGTCTGGGTGATTAGGACCGGCCTCCGAATGACCCTCTCCTCCGCAAGGAGGAACCCTTCACCAGCTCTTATTGTTCTTGGGACGAGGAATATCTCCCGTAAGTGGTAGCGGCCGGCTACGAACAATGGATGATCATATAAAGAGGGGCAGGATCAAACTCAGCCCGCCGTTCGAAAGAGGGAGGGCGGTGGAAGAAGGAGGCCGAGGTATGAAAAGGGTATTGAGTTCGCGCAGCTGCCGCGCGTATCGCATGGCAGCAAGTCTGCCGGCAGCCCTGTTCGTCAGCAGCCTGCTGACCGTTCCGATGGGGCTGGCCGCAGACCAGCACACCCACCATGGCGACGTGGGGGAGGCATCGACGGAGAAGGTCATTTATCGCGAAGGCGGAGCGGTCCTGCACGACCGCATGATGGAGGAGATAAAGCGTCAACAGGAATCCATTGGGCAGAAAGGTGGATATAGCACTGGCGCAAACAGTCACATGCTGCAGCAGGGCGTTCTGCTGGTAGCGGAGGATCCGACAAAAATCGCCGTCAGTGCCAGGCAGCGTTGCCCGGCGAATGCGCCGATGAAGGAGTATCACGTCTCGGCGATCAACGTCGAAATCACGCTGAGCCGGTTTCTCGACTACTTTCCCGGTTACATGTATGTGCTGAAAGAGAACGTTGAAAAGGTCCGCGGCAAAGAAGTCGCGAACAGGGAAGCGCGGGAGAAGGAGAACGATCCCGGTGCCGTGTCAAACGGGTTGCAGGGCGATGCCATTCAGCCGCTCGTGATCCGGGCCAACCAGGGCGATTGCCTCAAGCTCACCCTCCATAACGAAATCACAGATGAACTGACGAACCTGGTGATCAATGGTTCATCCATGGTGGTGGCGTCTACCGGCAAGCCCGCAACCCCCTCAAATCCAGAAGGTACGGTTGTACAAGGTGGGCAGCAGGCTTTCGAGTGGTACATCAAGCCGGATACTCAGGAGGGCGCGCGATTTTTCCGGTCGCATGCGTCGCGCGAACAGTTCAACCAGGGCTTGATCGGCATGCTCGTCGTGGAGCCGCGTGGCTCACGCTATCTCAGCCCCTTCGACGGCAAGCCGATGGCGAGCGGCTGGGAGGCCATGATCGAAGATCCGAAGGGCGCGGACTTTCGAGAATTCGCAATTTTCTATCATGAGGCCGGCGATGAAGCGTTTCGCCTCTTGAATAAGAAGGGCGAAATGCTGCCCCAGCGCGATCCGCATACCGATTCCTATCGGCCGGGCGCGCGGTTACTGAATTACCGCAGCGAACCGCACGGCACACGCATCGAGCTTCAGGCCCACATGGGCTTTTACGGTGACGAGTCCATGGCCTATGGGTCTTATACGTTTGGCGACCCGGCCACGACCGTTCCTCGATCCTATCTCGGCGATCCGGCCAAGTTCCGGATGGCAGGCGGCTCGGAAATCGTGCACTCGCATCACCTCCATGGCGGCTCAATACGCTGGGCACGCCAGCCGGGGAACAGCAATCTAGACTTTGCCTTGTCGAAGAATGGGCCGGTGAAATTCCCTGCGATTAGCGACCCCTCAGACCGTTTGGACGTGCAGTCCATTGGGCCGACAGAGGTGTACGATCA
The DNA here is from genome assembly GCA_038200685.1 of Nitrospirales bacterium. Taxonomy (GTDB): domain Bacteria; phylum Nitrospirota; class Nitrospiria; order Nitrospirales; family Nitrospiraceae; genus Palsa-1315. The sequence goes on along the minus strand of JBBRRN010000468.1, from coordinate 1,242 downwards.
GGTGATTGAGGGTGGGTCGGGAGGCCTGCAAGCCCTGGCCGGCGAGTTCGTGTTCCATTGCCATATCCCGCAACATTATGTGACGGGCATGTGGGCTTCTGGCGTGTGTATAACACGCTGCAAGCGCCTGGCTTCCAGACCGATGTGATGAAGCCGTTGGTCGAATTGCCGGATCGCATCGGCAAGGCCAAGACGGGCACTCCGTCGGATAAGCTTGTCGGCACCACGGTGGATTGGTACGGCGGCAAGAAGTACGAGGCCACCAAGGACAAGACCGATTGGAAAGCCAACCCGGTCAAGGTCTCCATCAAGGATTGGGTGGAGATGATGCTCACGCCGCAAGGCAAGCCGGGCATGAAGAACAGCGAGAAAGAGCAGACGTTGGCCTACGACTCGACCGTCAATGACTGGGCCTGGGACGGGCAGAAGGCCCTGAGCGAGCCTGAGACGACGTATGAATGGGTGAACTACAAATCGGCGACGCCAGGCAAGCGGCAGGAGATTCTTTTCGATTCGCAAACCGGCAAGATCGCCTGGCCATGGTTGCGTCCGCACCTGGGTCGGCGCGTGCCGTTCTCTCCGAGCCATAGCGGCGCACCTTGGCTGGAGCCGATCCATCGCCGCGATGACGGCAGCAACTCCACTGAACCGCCGAAACCGGGCGAGCAAAGGCCATGGAGCCTCTGTCCGGAAGGGGCGCCGATGAAGTACTTTAATATCCACGCGATCGCATTGCCGATCACGCTGAAGACGGCGACGGCCAAGACGCCGGCGATTGTGGATCCGGGAGGACTGCTCTACGTGCTGCATGAAGAAGAGCAGGAAGTCCGGAAGAATCCGGCCAAACAGATGCCGCTGGTGATCCGCGGCAACGTGCAGGATTGCATCGACGTCGTGTACAAGAGCGAGTTGAAAGACGATGTGCGGCAGGGGTTCTCCAGCAAGACGAACCTGCATCCGCACATGTTCCAGTTCGACACGCAGGCGTCGGACGGCCCGATCATCGGCTTCTCGTATGAGATGTCGTTGCGGCCGTTCACGATCCTGAAGGATGAGCATCCCGGCAAGGGCATGCCCGTGCCGATGAATACGACGATGGAGGCCGATGCCGCCAAGGGCGCGACGAGCATCAAGGTGAAGGACGCCTCACGCTATCACGTGAAGACCGAGTTGGGCGTGGGCATGGACGAAGTGGGTGCATTCGAGTCGGCCCGGATCATCAAGATCGAAGGCCATACGATT
>JBBRRN010000467.1:0-3178 GCA_038200685.1 Nitrospirales bacterium | reverse complement strand
TCCTGAAGAACAAGCAGGAACTTGGGCTCACGGACGAAGAGATCACTAGAATGCGGAGTGTGGCACTTGATGCCGACCGGGCACACATACGTGCCCAGGCGGATGTGATGGTCAGTGAAAGGGAACTCCGTTCGCTGCTGCGGGATGAGCAGGCCGAAATGCCGACGATCGAAGCGAAAGTGAAGGAACACGAGGCCTTCGAAGCCACGGCCCGCATCATCGGCATCAGGGTCAGACGCGAGCTCATCGGCATCCTGACGCCAGAGCAACGGGCCAAACAGAAAGCGTTGTGGGACCAGCATCGGCGCCACGATCTAAGTCACATGATGCGGGCTGAGGCTGGGAATCCATGAATGAAACCAGCGTGGATGCTTTCGAGATCGAGATGCATGAATGGGAAGGTGGATCGTCAGCTGGTTGACCTCGTGAACTTGCTCACGCTCGACACGGCATGGTGTGGTGTTGTTATGGGCGACGGTTGGGTTATGGCGAATACACTGGGGGTCCTGGGAATACAGCTGCCGATGACCGATGAATCGTTAACGGTTCTCAAGAGTGAACCAGAGGATCGGGATCTTCTCCGGCGTATTCGTCGCGGAGAGATTGATCGCTATGCCGATCTGATCAGCCGATACCAACGCCATGTCATCCGCATCGTCAGTCGGCGAGTACCGGCTGATCGAGCCGAAGAGATCACCCACGATGTGTTTGTCAGAGCGTATGTCGGATTAGCGAAATTTTCTGGCTCGGTCTCGTTCGAGCATTGGCTCGCCGGCATTGCCGTTCGAACCTGCTACGACTTCTGGAGAGAAAGAAAGCGCGAAGAGCTGCCAGTCAGTGCGTTGACCAATGAGCACCATCAATGGATTGAGCAAATGCTGGCTACCCAATCAGAGAACCAGTTCTACAATCTGGTGCGGAGACGCGAGGCGACGGAGGTCTTGGAATGGGCTCTCGGACAGCTCTCACCAGAGAATCGAGCGGTGCTGACCTTGGTCCATCTTGACGGCCATTCCGTGCGTGAGGCGGCACAATTATTGGGGTGGAGCGTGGTGAATGTGAAGGTGCGAGCCCATCGAGCCCGACAGATGCTCCGCACTCTACTACTCGAAAGGAAGCGGCAGGAAGATGACACAACTCAATGATCAAAACCTCAAGAAAGTAGAGCGCGCGTTGACGGAAGCCCATCGATTGCGCCAAGAGCCTTCGCTCGGTGCCGACTTGACCCTCCGTGTTATGCGGGATGTCCGCCGGGAAGCCTCAGGGCATGGGCAATCGATGATTACTCTGGGGCTCGATCTGTTCGTGTGGAGAACAGCCGCAGTAGCCGCCGTGCTGGCCCTGGTCTTTACCGGCTCCGTGTTGTTTTACCCGGATCAGGAGGCAGTCGAACTCACTGCGTTGCTGTCGAATGAGCTCGATGTGGTGGTGCCGCTCAGCGAGTAAGTGAGACATATGGAGGAACCTGTCATGGTATCAGGGAAATTGTGGGGTGGACTCGTTGTCTTATTCTTCGCGGGAGCGCTGATGGGCATCGCCGGAACGACTCTCTACAACCAATACGAACAGGAACATCGATGGGAGCGAGGCCCGGCCGCGAAACATGAGCGAATCATGAAGCGCCTGACCCACGAGTTGGCCTTGACGCCGGCACAACAAGCCGACATTGAGCCGATGATCAGCCGGACTCATGTAGAAATCCTGCAATTGCGATTTGCGCATCAACCGGAGGTCGAACAGGCTCTAACCCAAGGAATGACCGAGATCAAGACCAAGTTGTCTGTGGAACAGCAAGAAAAGCTGGATGGGCTCTATGTCAAACTCCAACGGCGCTGGCAGATTTCGCGCGACTACTTGAAAACCACCCAGGAACGGCTGAATTGATGAAGTAGGAATGTGGCCGTCCGGTGTGAATCTCATTTCGTAGGATAACGATGACGACCGTGACCCAAGAACCCGGGAAGCACGAGATGCCAGATCCTATTGGTTTTGCCAAGTCGCTCAAACGTTGGGTGCTCGGGCTATTCGTGGCCTGTGTTCTTGCCGTCGGCGGATATGCCTTGCTGACGAAGTCCGACGAGACACAATTGCGCGCGGCAGGCCAAGGGGCGAATCCTCAAGCGGCACGCACCATGCCGGTTGTGGCTGCGACTGTGAAGACAGGTGACATCAGCGTCTATCTCAACGGACTCGGGTCGGTCATTCCGCTCAATACCGTGACGGTGAGGAGCCGTGTCGACGGGCAACTGATGCACGTACGGTTTAAAGAAGGCCAGACTGTCCGTAACGGAGACCTACTGGCCGAAATCGATCCGCGCCCATTCCAAGTGCAACTCACCCAGGCCGAAGGACAGATGGCGCGGGACCGGTCTCAGCTGAGAAATGCCCAAGTCGACCTCGAACGATATCGGGGACTGTTGAAGCAGGAATTTATTCCCAAGCAGCAACTCGATACCCAAGAGGCGTTGGTCCGCCAGCTTGAAGGGATGGTCCAGGTCGATCAGGGGCAGATCGACAACGCCAAGCTGCAGATCACATACTCCCGCATCACCGCTCCCATTAACGGACGGATCGGGTTGCGCCTCGTGGATCAGGGCAACCTGGTCCATGCGAACGATGCCAATGGGCTGCTGGTCATTACGCAACTTCAGCCGATTACCGTGGTATTCACCATCGCTGAAGATAGTCTTCCCGCCGTGATGGGTAAGCTCAAAACCGGGCAATCGTTGACGGTCGAGGCATTTGATCGGGAGCAGAAGCGAAAGCTGGCCACAGGAACCTTGCTGACGGTGGACAACCAGATCGATCCGAATACCGGGACAGTGCGGCTGAAAGCGGTATTCCCGAACGACGACAGTGAGTTGTTCCCCAATCAGTTCGTTAATGCCCGCCTGCTATTGGACGTCAAGCGCGGGGCCATAGTCGTGCCGTCTGCCGCCGTGCAACGAGGGCCGAAAGGGACCTTCGTGTATGTGGTACACGCCGACCGGACGGTGGGCGTGCGGCCCGTCACGGTGGGGGTCAGCCATGGAGAGGAGGCGTCCATTGATACGGGCTTGTCTCCCGATGAACTTGTCGTGGTCGATGGCACTGAGAAACTACGGGAAGGGAGCAAGGTAGAAGTCCAGCGCCAGAACGACTCGCCGGTACCAGTACAAGGCGGAATCGATCAGCCGTC
>JBBRRN010000466.1:0-3187 GCA_038200685.1 Nitrospirales bacterium | reverse complement strand
GGACCGTGAACTGCTTCTTCGTCAAGGGGGCAGGCAGAGGCGTATCGTTTGATCTGATTCACTGGCAAACCGGAAAGAAGGTCGCTAGCTGGAATGGAGACCGTTTGGACGCGGACTGAATCAACTGATCCTTGCGCCGTCGTTCGGTTCCCTTTTACAATACGCCTCCTTACGAGGGATTCTGACGTTGTTCACTATTTTTTGGTCGGTGCTAGCCTTCATCTTCTTGAATAGTGTTCCCGCACATGCAGAGTGGCGCCCGATTAGCTATGCCGCGGGCTCTGGGGGTTTTACCATCTACGTTGATCCTGCCACATTGCTCCGTCAAGGAGACCTTGTGAAGATGTGGGTGTTGTACGACTTCAGGTTTGTTCAAGCCATTAAAGGTAAATCGTATTTGTCTGCCACGTGGCAACAGCAGTTCGACTGCGCAGGCCAACGCTCCCGTCACCTTTCGTATAAGTATCACTCAGACAATAGGGGAAATGGTCAGGTGATGGTTGCAGGTGATGACGAAGGCAGTAAGTGGAGTCCGGTTCCACCAAAAAGCGCCGCTGCCATTCTGTGGAACATTGGATGTGACAAAGATAGACAGCCCACCTGAATCTTAAGCTATCGCATCTTCAGCCAGGAGTGATTGATCTGTTGTGGTAGATTTCTAGAGACGCACGGGGCAGGCCACCGATCAGGAGGGAGTGGGCATGCGATTCAGCCACAGGGCGACAGAACCAGTAGAAGAATTTGAGGGAGATTCCTCTGCGTTTCCGATGGCAGGTGAGCGTCTCTACCGACACCGCCTGTTCGCTATTGCGCTCTGCCAGGAAGCCGCATTGCACTATTTGGACGGACAGAACGGCGGCAAGGATCTCGACTTCTGGCGTTTCTTCAAAGCCAATCCGAAAAGACCCTTCCCGTATCGTATTGCCGAAGCCTACCCAGAGATGCTCGCCGCTGCTAGCCTCGCATTCAGTTGATAGTCGAACCAGTTTAGAGGCAGTTTCGGCGGGGGAGAGTGCGGGGAGCCTAGCTTGCTGCAACACAGGGTACCTCGTACCCGCTGCTCCCCGCCCCCTTGTCGTCGCAAGGCTATCCAAGTCTGAGGATCTTGTAAAAGCCGTGCGTCTCAGATAGATAAATGATTTCACTCGGGACGAATCGCGCGTTCTCTTCCAGCCCTCCAAGACTTGTGCTCTGGACAGCCGGGACGCTGCCGACTTGAGTGGAGGGGGATAGATACTACAACAAGTATTTGGTGAGCGTACGCCTCGACCGGAATCGAGGCGTTTGACCGCAGAAATTCTGGTAGTTAGAACCCGCTCAATATTAATCGAATTGTGGTCCACTCAGCCGTTTCTCCAGAGTTGGAGAACGAACCAGACCATGATCCCCAGTGAGAGGAGCCCGAAGCTCAAGACGAGGCAAAGTAGGAGGCTGGTCATAAGCTCCAGATGCGGATGTCCGAATATCGTTCTTGCCTAGACCACACCTTACACCCGAGCTTCGAATCTGACGATTACGTTCAATTATTTCGCGAGTGTTATAGGGACTTCTCGCTAAACCCTTCACGTGAGGAATATGGCCAACGTGGGGCACGCGTATCCTTGCATCAGACTCTCTGGTTCGTCAGTCCGATGCGTCTTCCATTGCCGCATGTTACGGGACTAGCCCTTTTTTATGATTTCTGAAAATAAACGCGACCGCAACACGAGGTATCTCGTACCCACGCCCACCCCCCGGCCTTCCGTCGCAAGGGTTCCCCCCTGCCTAAGTAAACGCCCTAGGTTGCGCCGGGGTTGCGTCGTGACTGCTAGATGTCCTGAATAGTCCTTTCGTGTCTCTCGTTATTCGCCTTTTCTGCGATTATCTTCGTGTTTCCGCTTCATCGGATATATCTTCACCACCCGCGCCATGAACCTCTGCCCGACCGAGCATTTGGCTTACAACTAGGGATCTTCCTAGTCGTGCGGATTCAGGTCGGGGATAAGATCATCACACGATACCGGCATGAAGCCCTTGATGAACAGCAGGGGCATCACTACGGAATCACGGCACTGGCTCGGTGTTTGAACCGCACTGGGCCTTTGCTATATCAAGCAAATGATACGAAGCTGAAGGGCCATGACAATGGGATAACCCTCGATCTCCAGGTTCCTCCTAGTAACAACTACTCGCCGAACGCACGAGGTGCGCGATGCCTACACTGAGTTACGGGTATGAAGCTCATGGTCCCCTGGACAATAGCAAAGACGACAAATCATGAACCACGAACCAGACTTTAAGGAGCTCATCCGCGCCTTGAACGACTTGATACAAGCCCAGATTGACCGCGAGGGTGGGAATATTATGAGGTCCTTTGTCCAACAAAAGCAGGTTCGCCTCTATAATGAACTCGATAGCTTGGCCGCTTCTATGGCGATTGCTCACCTTCCTTCTCTCGACGAATCCGCCCCCACAGGCATGCCAAATATTAAATGGTAAGGGCCCTGCGCTCAATCATTGCGGCCTTGCTTGTGTTCAGTGGCACCCTCGCTGCCGAAATCCTCGTAACCTAGATCACGTGGCTTCCATAGCCGGATTGGGTCATTGACTCACGTTTCCCGCCACAAATAGCTCCGGGATATCGGCTTTGCGTGCGAACACGAAAAAAATTGCTTTAACCGGTCTAAGCCCATGAATCTATCCGAACCCTCCCCATCCATAATTTTGTCTCGCGTCTCTGATAAATGCATTACATCATTAAATCAGGCGCGCGGTCCAGGCTGGCTGTTTTTCTCGTTGCATTAGAATTTAGATGTTTATATTCTGTATGCGGTTCATCTGACATAAGCTTATCGGCGCGCCGAATCCGCTGCGTTCCTTTGGGTCATTGCCAAAATAAGGAGAGCCCTCATGACCAATGTGAAGAAAACATCTGGTGCGAGTAATCGGCGACAGGTGGGAACTACTTCCCGAAATGCACCTGAAGCAATTCACGCTGTTGGTACCCCCACAGGTAGTCCCTCCGCCTCAAGTAAGCGGAGAGTGATTACGGTAAACGCGACCCCCATTCTTTCAAAGAAAGAAAAATCAAAATGAGTATATGGAGAGCCGATATTACGGGTGCGTCTGGAATTTTCGACGTTAGAATCAATTTTCCATCCGGGATAGTAGACAGGCATGCAGTAGTGTTAGTAAGCGTTTGCGAAAT
>JBBRRN010000465.1:0-3190 GCA_038200685.1 Nitrospirales bacterium | reverse complement strand
CGAACTTGAATGCGTCGGTAAATTGACGTCGCGTTGTTGTTGCCATGCTGACCTCCGATTTCATGATTCTCCCACTTATGGAGGTGTCTGTGAAATCAGGGGAGGGTCATTCGTGTACAGCTAGGGGATAGGAATCACAGCGAGGCGCTGATTGCCTCCGTCGCCGATAAACATGTGCTGCTGACCAAAAATCAATCCCTTCGTCGTCGTCACGGAGCTGTCTGTCGGCGGCGTAACATTGGTTGAAGTGACGAAGCCCGGTTGGCCGATTTGCTTAGATGCCGACTGATCGGTCGTAATTGGAAGGTCGAAAAACATCGTGCGGTTATTGGTATGGTCGCTGACGGCCAGCAGATTGCCTTTCGCTGCCAGCGCGTTGGGGAACGCCAGAGTCTTGTCTGTCGGAATGGTCGTGTTGGTTTTATTTTGCAGGCACGAGGTGAAGTTGACTTGTCCCAGCACTGCAGTGGCGGTAGCGCCGGTTGCGGTGGGAATGGTGTCAAATTCCAAGACGCGTTGATTGCCGCCATCGGCGATAAAGAAGGTGTCGCCATGACGCAGAATTTCATAGGGACTGTTCAGTTTGCCCGCCGTGCATCCAGCCGTACCTGTGACCAGGTTCGGCTGACCGATCACGTAGGAGGCTGCAGGATTACTGGCGGTGGGAATGGGGTCGAACACCAGTATGCGGTTGTTCCCTTGTTCGACCACGAATAACTTGTCGGCCATGCAGTAGGCGGCATAGGGGCGATTCAAGGCGGTGCCCGACGTGCCGGCGCCGTTCGAGGTCAAGTCAGGCTGGCCGATCACAAAATCTGCTGCCGTGCCATCGGCGGTCGGCACTTGATTATATACGAGCACCCGGTTGTTATTCCGATCGGCGACGAACATCTTGCCGGTGGAACAGACAGCCATATGCACGTTCTCGTTGAATCCCGCGGCAGAGGTCGTTCCGCCGGCATTCGCAGTGCCGGAGGCAAAATTGGCCTGCCCGACCACGACGTCCGGTAAGGCCGTGGCATCCTGTGGAACGTTGTTAAAGATGAGTACGCGGTTGTTTAAGCGATCGTTGACGAAGAACTTGGTACGATTGCCGTCGTTAGGATCGACGTAGGCGCCAATAGAATAGATATTGTGGACCCCGTTCGGCTTGACCGGAGCCAGACCGTCACGGTCAATCAATCTGGACGTCGAGTCGGTTTGAAACAGCACGAACGGTGCCGTGATCGAGGTGTTCAGCACCACGCCGGACCCACCGAAATCGTTCTCCGAGGCCGAGTTTGTACCCGGGTTTCCAGCAGTCGCGTTCGTAGCCGGTCCGCCACCATTATCAGGGGCACACCCGGCGACGAGCACAAGGATCGCCAGTCCAGCACGGTATTGTTTCGAGATAGATGAATTGGTCATAGTGTTTCTCCTCCCACAGAGAGCATGACGGGTTTCGCTTCCTGCCATTCTATCGACTGGCCAACCATGCGCACTCCCTTCATTACTCACAATTGCCGGTCCTGCCCGACAAGTAAAAGCATATCGAATCAATGGATTTACGCATGCCCTAGAGTGGTTACTCCCAAAGGGGGGCAGGTGGCATGGGGAAACGAGGTGCTGGGATACCCCCAGTGCCGGGCACTCCTCACACAACATGAGAAAAGGGGAGTTGGGGGTCAGGCCTGTATTGACTTAGTGGAGCCGGTCGCCTTGCTTGAAGCGATTGCGTCAGAGGTAGAAGAAAATGTACCGGGTGTCTTTTCTCATCTCGTTCTCCACCTCCCATTCGCATGAGGCAGTAGCGGAATGTCTCCCACCTCCAAAATTGTTCAAAGCCTCTGGAACTACTTCAACGTCCTTCCTGCTTACGCCGAGCACAGATTGACTGATCGCTCTTCCTCACAATCGTGGACGGAGGGCTGACCTTGCCCGTCTCGTTCCGAAGCCATAGTGAGAGGAAAATGGTGTCAATAATGGTTCTCCTTATCTCTTGTTGCTGTTTTCTGGGGGGGGGGGGCGAGACGTTAAAAAAACATCCAGGCGCGTTTTCCTGGAACTATGCGAGCTGAGCAACAACTCCTATACCGGAACAAAGGACAAAGCGACACGTCTACTGAGGCTAACCAGACCACACGCTGATTCACATTCAGCGGGCTCACTTGACCATGATATAAACCGTCAACAACACGAGCCCGAAGATGGCAGTTAACACGACCCACTTGAACGATTTCTTGACTTCGGCCTCCATGTCCTTTCTCGCCTTATCAAATAAATCCATACGGCACCTCCTCGTCTATGGTGCGGGAGCGGGCTCACTGCAATTCAGTAAACCACCAGTTCCGTTCTCGATGTCGTACGCCGACAAAACCCTTGAAGTTACAATATCAGTTCTTCGTTAACTGTACCTCGACCGGACTTTCGTTTTCATCCATCACTGCCATGTGGTCTAGAGCGGTATCGGCGGCATACTCGATCTCGCCTGTCTCCTTGTAGCCACTGATAGACGGTGCTACAGAGGATTAAAAGGGGTCGCCCATCTCGAAGGTTCCGGAAGAAGTAAACGGGGACATTCTACGTCTCCATCAGCTTCTGCGGGCGTTTTATCGGTCGAAGGCTCATATGGTGTCCCATGAATGACAGGTCGCTGCAAGATCTGACGAACCATACCGCTTGACTTGAGTGCCTACTCCAGCATGCTTCAGTCTATAACTGCTGTCAGGTCTTGCATTCGAACTCTATGTGGCAAGAAAAATTGATCTGAAATGAACAGAGGGTCTTTTCTCGCCAGAGTGTCCACCCCTACTTGCCTGAGGGGTGCACGCGCTCAACACTGTGCCCAGGTTGACCGCATGCACTGATCTCCGGACCGAGAGCAGGCTATTAATACCGAGCACTGAGGGTTGGTGATGAGTAGAGTTGCAGGGATCAAGGCTGAGTGCGAAGGTTTGTGATGTGCTGCTGGCTCTGATGTTTCTCCTCGCTTCCCGGCCTGGGCAGAAGATCTCGGCGCGTTGAGAGCCCACCCTTCGGCGCCGAAATCTCTACGACCACGGCCTCCGAATTGAAGAGCTCTGACCCAGCCGCTAAATCGTTCCACATCATCTCATGACATTGCACGCGGCTGATCTGCTTTTATGGTCGTAGTGGATTTAGGATCGGTTTAGCTTGAGCGCCACAGCCACGATCGGTTTGGCCCAGTTCG
>JBBRRN010000464.1:0-3225 GCA_038200685.1 Nitrospirales bacterium | reverse complement strand
GCGTACACCCCCGATTTCTCCTGAAAGGGTAGGCGGGATCGAACCCGTGGTATACAATGGATCCATGCGCGCACTCGTCAAGACAGCGGCTCAATCAGGGTTAACTGCCACCGACAGGCCGGATCCGAAACCGGGCCCTACCGACGCCATCATCCGCGTCACAGCCACCTCGCTCTGCGGAACAGATGCCCATATTTACAATTGGGATACCTGGGCGCACAGCCGCATCCAGCCGCCACGCATCATTGGCCATGAAATGTGCGGCGAGGTCATCGAAGTTGGCTCGGACGTCACGCTCGTCAAGGTGGGCGATTACGTCGCTGCCGAATCACACATCACATGTGGCCAATGTTTCCAATGTCGGACCGGACAAGCGCATGTGTGCAAGAATTATCGCATCCTTGGCGTCGATCGCGACGGGTCGTTCGCGGAGTACGTGTCCTTGCCTGAGGCTGTGCTTTGGAAGACCTCGCCCACTCTTCCACCTGAACTCGCCTGCCTCCAAGAACCGCTCGGCAACGCCGTCGACGCCGCCTTAGTCGAAGACCTCACGGGACAGACGGTCTTGATCACCGGCTGCGGTCCGACAGGACTGTTCGCCGCCGCCGTCGCACGAACGGCCGGCGCCGCCATCATCATCGCCTCAGATGTCAGTCCGTACCGCCTGGACCTTGCCAAACAGGTCGGGGCCGATCATCTCATCAACGCCAAAACGGAAACCGCAGACCAGATCGCTGCTGCCATTCGCGACATCACCGTCGGCGAAGGCGTCGATGCCTCGCTCGAAATGTCGGGGAACCCGACCGCGCTGCATCAAGCCTTCAGGGCCGTCAAGAACGGCGGACGCGTCACGCTCTTCGGCATTCCAACCGGCCCGATCAATTGCGATCTCGCCAACGAAATCATTTTTAAAGGGATTCGCGTCTACGGCATTACAGGCCGCCGACTCTTCAAAACCTGGTATCGCTTGACCGGCCTCTTCCAGGCCGGACTCAATATCAAGCCGGTGATCACCCATACTTTTCCCATGAAAGACTTCGCCCAGGGATTCGAGTTGATCAATTCCGGCCAATGCGGGAAAGTGGTGCTGATTCCGTAGAAAGCTTTCAGCGGTCAGCCTTCAGCTATCAGGCCAGATTTCATGCGAAATGTTTTCCCTCTTCGTTCATCCGAAGCTGACAGATAATCGCTGACGGCTGTATGCTCAGTGAAGAAGATGGCCTACGACTCATTCAAAAAAACTGTTTCTGAGCGGCTCGCTGAAATCCGCGCGGCAGGCCTCTATAAATCCGAGCGGAAGATTCTCGGTCCGCAGGGAGCCGAGATTCGCGTGGCGCAGGGTGAAGTCCTCAATCTCTGCGCCAACAACTACCTGGGGCTTGCCAACCACCCTGACATCAGACAGGCCGCCGCAGTCGGACTGCAAGAACATGGCTACGGCATGGCTTCCGTCCGGTTCATTTGCGGCACGCAGGATCTTCACACACAACTCGAACAGACAATCAGCACCTTCCTAGGCACCGAGGACACGATCCTCTACAGTTCTTGCTTCGATGCCAACGGCGGACTCTTTGAGGTGCTACTCGGCGAGCAAGATGCGGTCATCAGCGACGCGTTGAATCACGCCAGTCTGATCGACGGCATCCGGCTCTGCAAGGCCAAGAGGCTCCGCTATGCCCACTCCGATATGGCCGACCTGGAGGCCAATCTGCGCAACGCAGCATCCTATCGCCTTCGTCTGATCGCGACGGACGGGGTCTTCTCCATGGATGGCGATCTCGCGAAACTCGATCGAATCGTCGAGTTGGCGGATCGATATGATGCCGCGGTGATTGTGGACGATAGTCACGCGACCGGCGTGCTCGGGCGCAAGGGACGCGGCACACCGGACCATTTCGGTGTTGCGGACAGGATTGAGATCATCACCAGCACGCTGGGCAAGACGTTGGGCGGCGCGACAGGCGGGTTTACGTCGGGACGAAAGGACATTGTCGAGCTCTTGCGGCAGCGCTCTCGACCTTACCTGTTTTCGAACTCACTGCCCCCGGTCATTGCCGCGGCAGCCCGACGAGCTGTCACCCTTGTCGCCCAAGGCGATCAATTACGGGCCAGGCTGCGCGAGAACGCGGCGTTCTTCCGCGCGCAACTTACTGCCCTCGGATTCCGACTCATTCCCGGCGAGCACCCCATTATCCCGGTGATGTTAGGCGACGCTGCACTCGCCACCAGAATGGCAGACCGGCTCTTGGAGGAAGGAATTTACGTCGTGGGATTCAGTTACCCGGTTGTGCCGGAAGGTCAGGCAAGAATTCGCGTCCAGATGTCCGCAGCCCACCAGCATGAACAGCTGATACGAGCCAGCGCCGCTTTTGCCACAGTTGGTCGAGACCTGGGCGTCATCCCGTAAGGCGTGAGAAGCTGGCACCGGCGACGCGCTGGTTTTCTATCACCTCACCCCTCACGTCTCTATTCCCGAACCGCCCGCGCGCGCTTCTGCAGATAGGCGTTGCGGACGGCGGTATAAAGATCCAGCGTCGCTTCCTCGACCCCCTGGAACTTTTCGAGATTCCGAGACCGTTCATTAACGACCTCTCCCACGCGGGAACTAGTCTGGATAATGCTGGACGTCATACGGTTCTTGTGAGCGATCACGGAGGGAATGCCGTCGACTTCAATGATCGGCGTCACCAACCAGTTGATCGGATTAAGAAACACGTCACCGACGTATCCCACAAAATCCCGAACGGTGAAGGGCTGAAGCAGCGGGACCACGAGATAGGGACCAGGCGTAACCCCATAGAAACCCAGCGTCTGCCCTAAATCCTCTTCCGGCGTCACCAAATCGACTTTTGTCGCAAGATCGAAGAAGCCGGCCAATCCTACCGTGCTATTGATGAGAAACCTTCCGACTTCGATGCCGGCGCCTTTGAGCTTGCCCTGAAACACATTGTTCAAAAAGCGAGGAGCAAATCGGAGATTGGAGAATATGTTACTGATACCGACTTGCACGACATCGGGCAAGATAAAATCATATCCCTTCGCTACGGGCTTGAGTACATAGCGATCGACCTTGAGGTTGAATTCGAAGATGTTGGCGTTCACCGGTTCCCAGGGATCATACTCCTCACCCGCTCCCTCATCAGCCATGGCAAAGGGATCAAGTGGTTCATCCGGGGGAGTCTCTGACTTCGCCGAGGCAGTCGGCGCCTGAGGCTGATCCGCGAT
>JBBRRN010000463.1:0-3231 GCA_038200685.1 Nitrospirales bacterium | reverse complement strand
ATTTCAAATCTACCCCCCGTCGAAGACCCTCCGGCGCATTAAAACTGCAGAAACTTATTCACCCTGTACTGAGCAATATTGACCAGCTTCTGCCGGGTTCATCAAGCATACTGCGAAGGTCAACTGATGGTGGGGTAGCCCATCACGTAAGACTACAACGTTTCAAACTTTTACAGGGAGGTTCCCGTGAGAAAAATTACGATGGTTGCCATGGCATTTCTATTTGTCTTCGTTGGTATTCAGGGTGTCGCTCAAGCTGATGACACGAAAGCTGCAGTTGAAGACATGAAGGGAAAAGCGAACGCGAAGGCTCAAAAGGGCAAAGGGGAGGCGAAAGCCCAAATGGAAGAGGCCAAAGGAAATGACATGAAAGGTACGATGGAACGGGCGAAGGGAAACACAAAATCAGCCGGAGAACGAATCAAAGGCGAGGCCAAAGAACTTAAAGCCAAGACCGAGTAAATCAGTCGAAAGTCTGTCTGCGAACACGCGGTGGAGAGGCGCCACTCCACCGCGTGTTTCTATTGGAGAGGCTCTCGTGAGGCAGCTTCTTTGGTGAAGGCTGCCTCGTCGGGCAAAGGAAACGTATGGCGATTGCCACCGCACTGGGCACATCCACGATTGTGCGCATTGAGAAGGCAGCTATTATCCGCGTGCTCCACGATGAGTCCAGCTTCTCCGAGCGGTTTATGGCCTATCTGCTGTCTCGCAATGCGCGTATCCAAGCGGACTGAGTTGATCATTTCTTCAATTCGTCCGAGAAGCGGCTGGCGCGAATCCTTCTGTTGCTGGCTCGCTATGGGAAAGAAGGTAAGCCGGAGCCGGTCATTCCGAAGATCAGCCAAGACACGCTGGCCAACATGGTCGGCACCACGCGCTTCCGCGTGAGTTTCTTTTTAAATAAGTTCAGGAAGTTGGGCCTCATTCACTACAAGGCAGAATGGAAGTGCACAGTTCACTCCTCAATCATCTTGCACGACTAGCATCGCTGATGTCCGCCGCCGCCGAGTCACTCGGCCTTCTATTACAATTCATCACACGTGAGCTATTTTGATCAGCATATCCTTCATCCCAAGCCTAACCTCTAGCTCCGGGCGAGCAATCTGATCCTAGCAGTTTGAATCGCGATATCTGGCGAAAAGAGTGACAACTTGTCCATCTCAATTTTAAATGTGCGCGTGATACTGTTCTTCATCGGCGCCCTCGTCTTTGCCTTTGTGGCGCCTGGTACAGGCCTCGCGCAGGATCCTACCTCTGTCGTCGGGCCAACGTCGCCCGCACCACCGCAGGCCGTTCCTATCGGCCCGCCCGACCCTGAGGGGTCGGAACAGTCTCCGTCCTGGGAGATGAGGCCCGGCAGGAGCTATCTCATACCGGTGGGGGAGATCCTCGCCTACGGCTTTCTGCTCAACCTGTATGATCGGCATTACACCGAGCCAAAAGATGAATACCGTACCACCGGCAACACCATTCACACGCATTTGACGGACTCGAAGTGGGTCCTCGACAAGGACCAGTTCTCCGTCAATCAGTTCGGGCACCCCTACGGTGGCACAGTCTACTTTGGCTTAGCTCGATCGAGCCGCCTCAATTTTTGGGAATCATGGCTGTATGCGGGCGCGGGAAGTTTTCTCTGGGAAATCGCCGGCGAGAAGACCCTACCCTCTATCAACGATCAAATCACGACCACCTTTGGCGGAACATTCCTGGGCGAGCCCCTCTTCCGCATGGCCAATCTGTTGCTGGAGAGCGGCGACAACGGCAAGCCGGGATTCTGGCGGGAACTGGCAGCCGCCGTCATCTCTCCGCCCACAGCCTTTAATCGCCTTGCGTTCGGCAACCGATTCGACGAAGTCTATCCGAGCCATAATCCAGCGACTTTCCTGCGACTTCAAGTCGGCGGCACGCTGACCTCCGGTAGCGAGAATGTCTCGTCCTCCATCAAAGAGCAGGGAGCCACCGGGGCCGTTACGTTTACCTACGGGCTTCCGGGAAAGCCTGGCTATACCTACACACGGCCGTTCGACTATTTTGACATCCAACTGACCAGTACAACGGCCAACACGATCCAAAGCATTGAGACGCGTGGGCTTCTGATCGGTACCAGCTATGCGTCCGGTGATTCCACGCGCGGCATCTGGGGCCTTTACGGAAGTTACGACTATATCGCACCGCAAATATTTCGCGTCTCAACGACCGCGCTCTCATTCGGGACAACCTGGCAGACCTGGCTCTCCCAGGACGTGGCGCTTCAGGGAACCTCCCTTGGCGGCGTCGGTTATGGCGCAGCCGGCAGCGTCCAACGTGCGGATGAGCGGGATTATCATTATGGCGCCACTCCACAAGCCCTTCTCGCGCTCCGTCTCATTCTTGGCGATAGGGCCATGCTCGATGTCACGGGACGCGAGTATTATGTCACCGGGCTGCTCTCTGCCGACCCTCAAGGAAGGGAAAATATCCTGCGAGCGGATGGATCCTTCACCGTGCGCATCTTCGACCGTCATGGTATCGCCGTCCGGTATGCCGTGTCCCATCGCGATGCGCATTATCCGCAAGTCGCCTTTAGGGATCAGACCATCAGCAGCGTAAGCCTAATGTACGTATTACTAGGAAATAGCGGATTCGGCGCTGTCGACTGGCGCGAGTGACCCCGACGGCTGCTGAACCAAAAATGGATTCGTGGCTAGTTGGCTGCGGGCCAGTTATACGCGCCACCGTAGAACTTCAATGGTCTGCATGTCTGGAACAATAGGACACGACTTCACAGAAAAACCGCGCGAGACAGGCGAAACTGGTTCATCTGGTGTGTTTTGTTTATCTGGTTAGTCTGGTTCAACCACACAAACCAAACAGACCAAATAAACAAGAGAAACAAGCCGGTTCTCGCGCTTCACGCGCCACGGTCTGCGGCGCCGGCGGACCTTCCCGCATCTTGCCATGGGAAACCAGTTATGCGGGAAGATAGCGTGACGATGGGGGGAATGTGCAACCGACAATTGACAGGGCAGAGAAGGAGTTGGTAGAAGAATTCGGCACAAGCATTCGAGCGGGCTCGGTCCGCACGGGAGGAACCGAATCCGTGTCTGATGTATCACCTCTGGAAGCGCAAGTTGCAACACTCATTGTGCGGACGCTTACGCTAAAAGTTGACCCTGCACAGATTCAGCCGGAGGCACCGCTCTTCGGTGACGGCCTGGGCCTTGATTCGATTGACGCGCTCGAACTGTCTCT
>JBBRRN010000462.1:0-3234 GCA_038200685.1 Nitrospirales bacterium | reverse complement strand
GATATGCAGGAGATGAAGAATGTCGTCGATCAGGCGACAAAAGAGGTCAAGCAGCGCTTCGACTTCAAGGACTCGAAGACGGAGATTACGTTGAAGGAGAAGGAAAAGGAGTTGGTTGTGGTCTCAGACGATGAGTATAAGCTCAATGCGGTGAACGATATTATTAAGACAAAATGTGTAAAGCGCGGGGTCTCGTTGAAAGCGTTCGATTATGGGACTGTGGAGCCGGCGCTGAGTGGGACGGTGCGACAGGTGGCGAAGATTCAAAGCGGCATCGCGGCGGAAAAGGCGAAAGACGTGACGAAGGCTATTAAGGAGTCGAAATTGAAAGTGCAAGCGCAGATTCAAGGTGAGCAAGTGCGCGTGCTGAGCAAGAGCAAGGATGACCTTCAAGCAGCCATGACGTTTCTCAGGAGCAAAGATTTTGAGATTGATCTGCAGTTCACCAACTACCGCTAACCCAGGATGCTGAAACAGGCTCCCAACTGCGTTCTCAGTCGATCGAACACCTCAACGTGCTTGCGGCAGCACGCCTCGGCGTTCGATTCTTCCTGCGGCCTTGTTGGATAGCCTGTTTGAGCATCCAGGATTGATTCTGCAACATTCAACGCATGATACACGGTCTTGCCCTCCTGCTTCTTTTCATCACAGCTCTCGCGGGCTGCAATCGCGGTGATCCCATCGTCGTCATTCAGCTCAATCCGAAGAATCCTGACATCATCTACGTTGCGACGAACGACTATATCTATAAGACACGCGATGGCGGGCAGACTTGGACGAATCTGTCGAAAGGAATGAGCCATTCGCGGGTGATTGCAATGGCAGTCGATCCGGCCTATCCCGCGACGGTCTATGCGGGTACGAAGGGCGATGCGGTCTATAAGAGCCATGATGGTGGGCAACGCTGGGCTTCGATGCGTTCGGGGTTAGACGATGCGACGATCTCGTCGGTGGTTAATCATTTCGTCTTTGACCCGACGGACAGCAATCACATCTATATCGCCACGACGATGGGGGTGTCCGAGACGAAAGACGGCGGCGAGCATTGGGCGAAGAAGATGGAAGGGATGAAGGAAGTGCTGATGGTGGTGACGTTGGGTATGGACCCGGCGAGACCGGCGATCTTGTACGCAGGCACGAGTGGTGGAGTGTACAAGACGATCGATGAGGCCCGCCATTGGGAGAAGGTGAACAATGGCCTCGTGTCGCCCGATATCATTAAGTCATCCCGCGCGCTCAGCGTGACATCGGTGCTGGTCGATCCGTTTGAGCTGGAAACGGTGTACGCCTCCACGTTGACGGGACTGTATAAGACGACGGATGGAGGGAAATTCTGGGGGCGAATCGGACAGTCGTTGCAAGATCAGATGTTGTTTTCGATGATCTTGGATCGTACGAAGAAGGGCGTCATTTATCTGGGTGGTCGGGAAGGTATCCATCGGAGTGAAGATGGTGGGGCGACGTGGGGTACGCTCAATACGGGTCTTGCGACGCTCAATATTCGATCACTCGTGCAGAGTCCAACTGATCCGGCTGTGTTCTATGCAGGCACAAACGGGAGTGGCTTGTATAGGAGTAGAAATCGTGGAGAGACGTGGGAATCGGTGCCGACTACACTTTCGAACCAGTGAGGGAGATTACTGCTGAGGGCCGGTGTCGCGTTCTCGAATGGTTGAACCGACTGAAGACGACCCGAACGATGAACCAACACCCGATTCTTCGAGACTTGAGCCCACGCTGGAACCGCCGAAGCTCGATCCGACCGTTGAATCTGACAAGCTAGATCCCACGGTGGAACGTTGTAGCGATGAGCCGACTCCCGATGATGATTCACTGTTGAAGGTGGATTCGCCGATTGAAGGGCCGGCACGGCCTGTGGCGCCGATCCCAAACCCTGCTGGACCTGAGCTCCCGATATTGCGGCTGTGTTTCGATGATGCTCCGATGTCTTGGCCGGTCACGCCTTCCGCGCCGATCGTGTTGCCGGTCTTCGGGGTTTTTCCTATACTCGGCCCAGCTGCTGGTGCGTTGCCGATACTGGCGCCCGTCTTTGGTCCCGTCGACAGCTGCGGTGCATGGATGTCTCGCTCAATCGATTCTTCCATTTCGCGAATCGCACGGGCTTCTCGACCGGAGGCCTCAAAGTCTCCTGCATCGCGGGTGGTAGTGGAGCGGCCGATGCGTTCAAGCATGACGCGCAGTTTTTTAAGATCAGCGCGTGCCTTTAAGACGCTTGGGATAATTTCTTGAAGCATGATGCCGCGGGAGGCCATCGAATGATTCGACATATTTGCCTGGGTGGATGTGAGTAAATCTCCGACCTCGTTTCCCATTTCTTCGACCTGCTGAAGTTCTGAAAGATCGGTCTTGCAGCAATCGAGAAATTGGCGATACTTGCTCAGGAATGTCGAGACGTCGCCCTGCAGATTTTCAATCTTGAAGTCGTGTAGAGGTGTATTCCCCGTACGTGTTTCCCCTTCTTGCTCTGATGTCAGGGTCTTTTTCTTCTCGACAAGTGGCAGGCATCCAGGCCCATTGGTTTCAGAATACTGCTGGTCAGATTTTCGATCCGGGCACCAATAGAGCGGCGATGCTGCCGTCGCGTTGGTGTCGGTGATCCCGCTGAACGTGAAGACGGCTCCCCCCATGAAGGAAATTAGGCAGAGGGCTTTGGTTATTGTGAGCAAGCGCATAAAACTATTTTCAACCCGACGTGAATCCTTGTCAATGAAACTCGCCAACTTCGTGTATTGAACGGATTGACTGATTGGTCAATTGGCTAGGCCTCGTGCCTGTCCATTTCTCGCCGGAAGAAGATATTCATATGGTGATTACACCTGATACGACGCTCGATTGTGTTGGCCAAGAGGTGACACCGTGTCGCGACCTACGCCTCAAGGGAGTGAACCGTGAGCGTTCAGTGGGCTCTGGTCTGCGATCCAACTATCATTGTTGGAGATTGTCCTCAGCCGGATGCCGAACCTGCCCTGTCTGTCTGTATGGATTGAATGAGAGTAAAGTGGACGTATTCTCTCTACAAACGAAGCGCCTATCCCATATCGGCCTCTACTTCTTCTTGCACTCAAATTTCGAAAAGAGAGAGCTCCCGCGCCTCATAAGTACATGAATTTTCTATTGACAAGTCTTTGATGCGGTGTATACTCGTATTTTAGTGGGAGAAAGTGGGTTAGTCTGGTAAAGAATAATTAATGGAGGCAACTCGACATATCACGG
>JBBRRN010000461.1:0-3242 GCA_038200685.1 Nitrospirales bacterium | reverse complement strand
CTTGGCCGGGAAATGATAGCCAAGGGCAAACAGTGAAAACGGCTCGAAGATGTTCCGCGTTACCACGATCCTGTTCAGGAAAAGCGCTGCACCTGTTCCGTCAAGGTGTTCGCGACAAGCTTCAGATCGAAGGGCCAGGCGTAACGGAGTTCGACCTCGGGATGCTGCGGCTGCAGGTGCTCGAGGATTTCGGGAATCTCCACCTCTGAGTGAGAACCGCCCGGCGTAAACATCGTCGTGGCCACGGTAATGTGAGTTGCGCCTTTCTTGATCAGAGCCTCCACCGATTCTTCCAACGTCGGCGCACAGAACTCGTTGTAGGCGACGGCAAAGAGGACGTCCCCCAGATTCGCCCGCAATTGAGCCGCCACGGCTTCAAGTCCTGATTGATAGGGGTCCGTCTCCGGCGTCCTCGGCCACTGGCGTATTTTTGTGTCCAATTCATGTTCCTCTGCCGACATCGGCGTGCCTGCTGCTCGCCGTTGCCCTTCCAACCGCTTCAGTTTCGTGGTCAATTCCGACGGGCACCCCTTGGGAATGCCGCCGTGACCAACTAGAATCACTCC
Source organism: Nitrospirales bacterium (assembly GCA_038200685.1). Lineage (GTDB taxonomy): Bacteria > Nitrospirota > Nitrospiria > Nitrospirales > Nitrospiraceae > Palsa-1315. The sequence goes on along the minus strand of JBBRRN010000461.1, from coordinate 2,676 downwards.
TCGTGTCGTGGTCGCCATCTCATCGCTCTCCTTGTTGATCTTCGCATCCGTTCTCACTCACCTTGAATCCGTCGTTGCTTCTAGATATTCCTGTAAGTTGGTCTTGCCATAGCGACTGCCCGGGTACACGTTCCGAATGAGTCCAGCCACCATGGCCATCACTTTCTTCACCGCGGGAGTCTTCTCAGGATCTGTGGCAGGCAAGAGACGCACAGTGATAGCTTTCTCGTGGAGCTTGAGTTGGACAAAGTAATTGCACACAGCACCCTGTTCGATCGTAATTGACTCCAAGAGTGCCTCTTTGCCGCTTCGTGCCAGGAAGAATTCCCGAACTTTGAGAATATCGTTTCCAGCTCGCTGTATCAACGGTGTGAAGGCCTGGTATACGCCCTGCAGATCCCCGGCTTCTTCTATGACAACATGCGGCATGGTTCTTCCTCCCTACACATGATTCCGCAGCATGAGTTCCTTCGGATGCGGATTGAGATAGACCTGGTCCCGAATGTAGCTCACATCGAAGATCTGGACGTAGTGTTTGATCAGCGTGAGAGGAACAATCAGGGGCGTAAGCTCCTGATGATAATCGCCGATCACGCCTGCCAGCTCGGCCTTTTCGTGAGCGCCCAGGCGTTCCTTGAAATGCCCAATAATGTGTTGGAGCACATTCACGTGCTTGCATACCGTCGTCTTTACGGCGAGTGTTTTCATGAATAGCTCCCCATACCGAAACGCGAGTTCCTTGGGGCGGTACTGATGAGCCTGGCCGATCAGCCTTCCGAGCACCTTGTATTGCTGAGGGTGATGGGCCAACAGCAAATATTTATGGATCGTGTGGAACTGCACCAGGCCCTGCCTTGTGACACCACTCTGCACGAGATCCTGCCAGCGGCGGTAGCAAAAGATCCGCTCGATAAAATTTTCCCTGAGCGTAGGCTCACAGAGCCGGCCTTCTTCCTCGACTGGAATCAGCGGGAATTGCTCGATAAAGGCTCGCGCGAACAGTCCGACTCCGTTCCGGTTGGGCATCCCATCCTCATTGTAGAGACGAACTCGTTCAATCCCGCAGCTCGGCGAACCCTTCTTAAAGACGTACCCGGATAAATCAAGCTCCATGAGTTGCGCGATACGATTCGTGGTCCACGTTTCCAGTGCGCGCGTATGATCAGTCCCGCTCTTGAGCGTCATGAGTCGGGGATTCTGAGGATCGCCGACCAGCCGCATCGCCTCGCGAGGAGTGCCCAGTCCTGCCTCAACCTCCGGACAGACCGGGACCCACTCCACATAGCGGCCAAACACATCGGTCAGAAAACTGTCCCGCTTATGTCCCCCATCGAACCGAACTTCGTCTCCGAGGAGACAACGGCTGATTCCAAGACGGAGCGGCGCGGTCGTCATCTCGTCCCCTGTAGTTTGCCGAGGGCTAAATATTCATCTCTGGCTTGCCGGTGATCCACGATGGGCGAAGGATAGTCTATACCAATGCGGCATTCGGCCAGGGCCTGTTCTTCATGGGTCATCAGATGTGGCTCATGGATCCGGTCAGTCGGAACGGCTGCAAGCTCCGGTACATACTTCCGGATGTATTCGCCTTTCGGATCGAACTTCTTGCTCTGCAACAGAGGATTGAAAATCCTGTACCCTCGCATCGCATCCGTGCCAGTCGAAGCACACCATTGCCAGTTGCCGTTGTTGGCCGCGACGTCGGCATCGATTAGGCGCTGCATGAAATACCGCTCGCCGCTTTGGTAGTCAATCCGCAGATCCTTGATGAGAAACGAGGCGACGATCATCCGAACACGGTTGTGCATCCATCCGGTCTGGTTCAACTGGCGCATGCCCGCGTCCACGATCGGAAAGCCGGTCTTACCCTCGCACCAAGCCTCATAAAATCGATCGCGTTCGGTGCCAGGAGTGCGTGGAGCGGGTGCAGGAACTTGGCGGAATGGCTCGTCGACGACGCGGGGGAATGCGGCCAGAACCTGCTGAAAAAATTCCCGCCAGACTACTTCGTCGACCCAGGTGAAGACATCGGGACGGGAGACGCGTCTGCCCTGTGCAAGCGACGCCAGGGCCGCATGTACTGCGGCGCGGGCCGACAGGGTCCCGAATCGAAAGTGGGGCGAGAGAATCGAACTGCCGTCGACAGCGGGAAGATTTCGTCCCGTGATGTAGGTATGAATGGGGCCTTCGACGAACCAACGTAATCGTTTCTGAGCGCTTCGCTCTCCCGGCTCGATCCAGAGCGTCACCGGCTCATACCCCAAGTCGCTTGCGGTGGGCAACGGAGGCGGAATGGGCAATGAGGCAGCCTTCTCTGCTCTCAACACCCGAGGAACTGGAAGGGCGGTCGGTTTCACTGCTTGCCACTTCGTCCACCAGCGTGCACGATAGGCGCTATACCGCTGCATAGGCTCTCCGGTGGCGCTTCGAACTTCTTCGGCCTCGAAGACGACATGGTCTTTAAATGTCCGCACGGCAACGCCGATTTGCCCCAGTTGTTGTTGGACGGCACGGTCTCGTTCGATGGTTCCTGGCTCATAGTCACGATTCCAATAGACGACATCGGCCTTCCATGCTTGCGCGATTTGAACGATTTCTTTTACTGGCTCGCCACGACGCCACTGAAGCGTGATGCCCCGGCTGTTCAGTGATGCAGCGACATCTTGGAGGCAGCCG
>JBBRRN010000460.1:0-3255 GCA_038200685.1 Nitrospirales bacterium | reverse complement strand
TACGCCAGAATTTCGGTGACGACACCGGAGCCGACCGTCTTGCCCCCTTCGCGCACCGCGAACCGCAACCCTTGATCCATCGCGATCGGGCTGATCAACTCCCCCGTCACACTCACATTATCCCCCGGCATCACCATCTCCACCCCCGGGTTCAACGTCATCACCCCCGTCACATCCGTCGTCCGGAAGTAGAACTGCGGCCGGTACCCATTGAAGAATGGCGTATGCCGCCCCCCTTCTTCTTTCGCCAATACATAGATCTCCGCCTTGAACTTCGTATGCGGCGTGATGCTCTTCGGCTTCGAGAGCACCATCCCCCGCTCCACATCTTCCTTCTTCGTCCCCCGCAGCAGCACGCCCACATTGTCCCCGGCCTGCCCCTCATCGAGCACCTTCCGAAACATCTCGACGCCCGTCACAATGGTCCCCTGGTTCGGCCGGAGCCCCACAATCTCGATTTCGTCGCCCACCTTGACAATCCCTCGCTCAATCCGCCCCGTCACGACGGTGCCGCGCCCACTGATGGTAAACACGTCTTCGATCGGCATCAGAAACGGTTTATCGATCGGACGCTCCGGCGTCGGAATATAGGTATCGACCGCCTCCAGCAACTTGAGCAACGCCGGCACGCCGAGCGGCCCCTGATCCCCTTCCATCGCCTTCAAGGCTGAGCCATGAATGATGGGGGTCTTGTCGCCCGGAAAGCCGTACTTGGTCAACAGCTCTCGCACTTCGAGTTCGACCAGCTCCAAGAGCTCCGCATCGTCGATCTTATCGGCCTTGTTCAGAAACACGACGATATAGGGCACGCCGACCTGCCGGGCCAATAGAATGTGCTCCCGCGTCTGGGGCATGGGGCCGTCTGCGGCGCTCACCACCAGGATGGCCCCGTCCATCTGCGCCGCGCCCGTGATCATGTTCTTGACGTAATCGGCATGGCCCGGGCAATCCACGTGCGCATAGTGACGATTGGCGGTCTCATACTCCACGTGACTAATGGCAATCGTCATAATCTTGGTCGCATCGCGCCGCCCCTGGCTCTCGCTGGCTTTGGCCACTTCGTCGTAGGGAATAAATTTGGCCATCCCCTTATCCGCACAGACTTTCGTCAATGCCGCGGTCAATGTCGTCTTGCCGTGGTCCACGTGCCCAATCGTGCCAATATTCACGTGCGGCTTCCGCCGCTCATATTTCGCCTTCGCCATGCCTCACCTCGCTCCTTTTCTAAAAGTCTCCGATGCCATTTGTATGAGCCCGCAGATCGAGCAAGCTCTATATGGAGCCCACGACGCGGATCGAACGCGTGACCTCGTCCTTACCAAGGACGTGCTCTACCAACTGAGCTACGTGGGCGTCCCTCTCCGTGAAACGTGAATCGCAAAAGGTGAAACGACAGCCTGACATACCGTCTCTATGCTACGGCCTCGACGTTTCACGTTTTACACCACACGCTTTTTCATTGGAGCGGGCGATGGGATTTGAACCCACGACAGCCAGCTTGGAAGGCTGGAACTCTACCACTGAGCTACGCCCGCCCTTCTCGAGTTCAGTGCTGAGTTCTTCTTGGTTCAGATTGTATACGCTCACTCAGCACACGCCTGCGTCATTCTGTGGTGGGCAGGCAAGGATTCGAACCTTGGAAGCCGATGGCAACAGATTTACAGTCTGCCCCCTTTGGCCACTTGGGTACCTGCCCGAAACACCTTGCATGCGACACAACAAAAAATCCGAGAGTCTTTATCATTGCTTTCCTCTTCACCCAGATGATGAAAAAAAGAAAAGCAAGCCAGTCCACGCACGGCTCCCATCCGTAATAACTAAGGATGAACACGATGAGCTGTGGACACAGACCTGTTTATGAAACGCTGGATTCTATTGATGAAGTATGGCGAAGTCAAGACCCAAAAGTAGAATTATCTTGTTTTTCTCAGAAAGCGCCTAACCCCCAGGGATTTTCCTGGTGCTGTGCTGCCAGGCCCTCTCTTTTTCATATTTCCACTTCTTGAAATGATTCATGCTGCTACAGCACACTCATGATCCTGGTCACTTCATAGGTATTTCAATGGTTTACAGATATAAGTACTTTTCTATCCGCACCGACCGTGTCGTTCAACCCCTTGGCGTAAACCTGAAAATGCCCCCCTCGCACGGGCTAGGAAGTTGGAGGGAAACTCAAGGACATTCTTCATAAGTACCCCTGCCTCTTGCTCAGATAAACGCGAGGCAGGAGCCAAGTACCGCTTTCGAGTCACGACCCGTTCACCGGGATCTTCCGGTTCGTAATACCCGCGGAGCGTTCCGTCTCGATCGGCATTCTTGAGACGGCGCACCCATTCATCCTGACTCTTTCCTGACTTCTGAATCGATCGTCCGACACCGCTGGTTACTTCCAACTGATTCCACACGGCCCATCCAATAAACACTGCCCATGTTTCGTTGAGCGCTTCCCAAGATTCTTGTTCGGTCAGAAACCGTTCCTCAGTGTCGCCCTTTCTCTGCACAACCGGAGTAATCACCACTACGCCATAATGACAGCCCTGCTGCACCCTCGCGAAAGCGAGCACCGGATCCGACATCTTTTCAGGCGAGGCTTGTGCCACTGTCACCAGATAATCGATGTAGGCATGGAACAGTTCGTGATAGAGCGTTTCGATCTGAGCATGAGTGAGTCGCCCGAGCGGACGCAACGTCGCTCCAGCTCCATTAAAGGAGAGCGCACGATTCAGCACCATCCGATGCTCCCCGGGACGGTATTCGGCAGCATAACTGTGCAACTCATCGAATTCGAACTGCACGAAACTCGGTGGGATTGCATTGAGGAATTGTGTCGGGAGGCCCAACGCCTTCGCCTCACGAATCAACTGCATCCACATCCGGTCGGCTGGCGCGAGACGCTCCTCTGACATCCCTGCATTCGCTGCGAGAGGAAGCCCACCTATGAGAATACCGATCGCGACTACTCTGCACAACGCACGCACCATGACAGCAATCCGTCAAACGTCAACGGTGAAACGCTCGGAGTACACGCACTTGGCCGCTCTACATGTCACCTTTCATGTCTAGCCTTTTACGATTTTTCAGCACCCTGCTAACGGTCATCGCGAGAATACCAGTCTGCCTGCCCACCCTCCTCTATCAAGACCAATTGATCCAGCTGTCCCGGCAACACAGGGTCCAAAAACCGAGACGGCTTCGACAATATCATCCCGCTTCCCCTGTCGAACACATTGATCGGGTAGGTCAGGTACAAATGCC
>JBBRRN010000459.1:0-3262 GCA_038200685.1 Nitrospirales bacterium | reverse complement strand
CTCCCCGTCTATTTGGGGAGACTCTGGATCACGAAATATTTTCCCACATTGCCTCTATTGCGGCCAACGGAAGAAGTGGCGACCAAGTCTCTCCCTGTGGTTCGTTTCCATTGAAGGAGGAACATGACACCGATGATTTTTTTGCCTCTGCAAACCGGGTGGAGCATCCATGCCGGCCATAGTGCTATCCGGAAAGTCTTCGGGAAGGGGTGGATGCGTTGGAGGCGGCATGGTCGTTTAGCACAAATTCAGCACAATCGCAGATTCGATCGTGCGCATCTCTAAGACACTGAAAAAACTGAGCCGACGATCCGGATTGAACGGGAGACCTGCGGTTTACGAATGGAATCAAGACGTTTCTGAAAAGGCTCGGTGTTTCAACTAGTTTCCCCGTTTTTCTCTATATATTCGGCGCTTAGGTGGGTTTCACTGTCTCCATTGATTCTAATGAGTCTTGGCCGTTAGAGGATTTTTTAGCACAAATCTAGCACAGGCTCTATCTGAGGCTTCGAGTATTGATTGGGACCCTAACCGAATGCTTTGTGAACCTTGCGATTCGAGATGCTAAGGGCACTTATCCCATAAATTGCACCGATTGGAAACCCTCACTGCTGAAGTAAGAACCTCTGTCCAAACAAACGGGGTGACCTACTTGCCCAAGCTCGTACGCGTTACTTTTTGCCGTGATGTTCGAGGTGGGACTTGGTCGCTTCCGCAGAATGATGAGCGATATGCAGATGGTGAGCATGCGCGAGATGGGCATAGTGCGCCGCTTTCTCGTGATTGCCGGCTTCATGGTACTTGGCCGCTTCTTTGTGATCCTGCGCGGCGTGCTCATGATGTTCGGCTGCTTTCTTGTGATGGTCTGCGGCTTGTTTTGACATGTGGCTCCTCCTTTGAATTGTTCCTTGCAGTGTATCCAGAAGACAGGGTACGGTCTGGTCACAATTGCTCAATGTGAAACATGTTTTATGGTCGGAGGGGGAGAAGGCGATTTTTATGGGGGTTTGACGTATCCTTCCGGCTCTTCCAAAAGCAAATATCTTTGAAGCCTGTGAATTTCCCGACAATATAGAAATCCGGACCTCCAATGGATCGAGATCCTAACCTCGTAGACCCTAAGAGTCTTACTCAGACGTATGACACGCTCGTCAATCTTTGGACGTCAGGAGTTCGCGATTACCATAGTCTCTTCTCCGATTACTTGACGGCGAACTCCTTCTTTACCGCTGCGATTGGGTTTATCCGCGCCCGCCAACCCCCTACATTGTCCTTTACGCTTTTAGGCATGGTTCTGTGCATATTTGGTGTACTCATGGTCCTGCAAATGGCGATTGTGCTTGGACGATTTTCCGCCCAAATAGCGCTGTGGGAATGGCAACTTCGAGGCATTGAGCTACAAACGAGTTGGACCCAACCACAGTTATTTATCAGACTGGAGCGGTACAGAGACAACCACCAGTCTATTGAAGACCATAGGAACACCCCACCTGGGCACTTCGCCAGCACCGACAATGATGGGCCCGCCGCGAGTTCAGTTTTCCCATATTTTTCGGAATCGCGTATGTCCTCTTCCTGGTGGGGAGTGTGACTCAGCTTTTCGGATAATCTCCCCTAGATGCGGCGAATGATCACGACAGTCACCCGAGAGTACGAGACCTGGCTAGCGACGTACACGTCTCCGGTCATGGCCGACCTCGCCCTCAAACACGTCCTGATGAAACGGGATGTATTCTCCTTTTTCCGAGCCACGTTTTACCGATGGATACAGGTGTGGCCAAATGTCTGTGCCGAGATGGTCACGGCGCCGGAAGTGCTGGCGGTTGGTGATCTACACCTCGAAAACTTTGGGACCTGGCGCGATACGGAAGGCCGCTTGATCTGGGGTATCAATGATTTTGATGAGGCCTATCCCCTCCCGTATACCAACGATCTGGTTCGCTTGGCCGTCAGTGCCAAGTTGGCCATCGAAGCCGAGCATTTGGGCATCAAGCCAAGGGTCGCGTGTGACGCAATCCTGACTGGCTACACCGAAGGGCTGAACTCAGGTGGTCAGCCCTTCGTGCTGGCCGAACAGCATCCATGGCTGCGTGACATCGCCACCAATCAACTCCGCGATCCAGTGCGGTTCTGGTTGAAAATGGGAGCACTGCCGCCTGTGAAGGGGACCATACCTCAGAGTGCAAAGGAAGCCCTTGACCATCTGATGCCTGAACCAGGGCTGGCCTATAGTCTTCGGCGGCGGGTGTCAGGCTTGGGCAGCCTGGCGCATCCACGGTTTGTGGCGATGGTCGAGTGGCATGGGGGTAAAATCGCACGGGAGGCCAAGGCGCTAGTCCCCTCGGCCTGTGTGTGGGCCCGGAATGGTCATGGGATCAACACCATCATGTATCAATCGATGTTGGATCAAGCCGTTCGTTGTCGCGATCCTTTCGTACAACTACTGGGCAGCTGGCTTGTGCGACGGCTCTCCCCTTATTGCTCCCGCATTGAACTGACCTCATTGCCAAGGAAGCGAGATGAGGGCGAACTCCTCTACGCGATGGGCTGGGAAACGGCCAATGTGCATCTGGGAAGCCACAAGATGATCACGGCTATACGGCGGGACCTCTCAAAACGAAAAACTGAGTGGCTGCGTAAGACGGTGCTGCGGATGACGAACGTGACCATCAGCGACTGGAAGGACTGGGCAAGCAGATAATCTGTTCCTTGAGTGCTACAAGCAACCCATAATGAGCGAGCGAGTTCAAAAATAGTTGTTAGTGATTCCACTTTTTATATGAGAAATTCGTGAAATATTTCAAGCGGTACTGGATTGATTGATGTGGAAGATTCTGAACCAAGGGCTATAGGATGCTTCCACGCTGAAGCGGTTCTGGCTTGACAGTCGATGCTTGGAGGCTGCGGCGCCCAGCAAGATATCGCTGAGCGCCTCTGGCTGAGCACGGTCGCCGTTGTTACAAGGTACGTAAGAACGCGACCAGGTCGGCTTTTTCCCTCTCCGTGAGCTCCATGTCAAAACGGATGTTATAGAACTCGATGACCTCCTTCAGGCTCGCCGCCGACCCATTGTGAAAGTAGGGGGCTCGGGCGGACAGTCCTCGTGGAATCGGTCCTTTAAACTTTCCAATATCGGCCCATTTTCCCGTCACTACGCCCGTCCAGGATCGATGGTAGAAATTTCCTTGGTCGGATCTGCTTTCTGGCGCAATGTGATGACCGGCAAGTAGCTCACGCCCAGCGAATTCGTGAGGTCGGCAAT
>JBBRRN010000458.1:0-3279 GCA_038200685.1 Nitrospirales bacterium | reverse complement strand
TCGGCTGAAGCACTGGAATTTGTACTGACCAGGTTTCGGCCGAATCGTTCGACCAGCAGAGGCAGACGCATGCCGATTCATGTGAGCGTGACCTATGTGATGGCGCCCAGTGCGTTGACTCCCATCACGATCCAGTGGATCAGGTCCACGGAGATGAAGGAGGCCAACCTCAAATTAATCGACCAGAGCGTGCAGAAGCTGATCGAGGCTGGATTTACGGCCGAACCTGTGTATCAGCTTGGGAACCCTGCTGAAGAAATCATGAAAGCGGCAGTCGAACACGATGCCGATCTGATCGTGATGGGGGCTCAAGGCCTGGGCGCTGTTGATCGGTTTCTCCTCGGGAGCGTGTCGACGCGGGTGGCGCAGCACGCGACCTGTGCCGTCCTCGTGGTTCGATTATAGCGCGAGAAGCACCCGTGGGGTCTTGGACGAATCTCCTGGCGTATCGAGGTGGGGTGATTGGTTGACCTTTCACCTCCCGGTTGGGCACAGCGGAGCCCGCGAGCATGCGGAATCTGGAGACTAGAATCAGACCCATTCCCATTGAGGGGATACGCGACGAAAGTGGAAGAACTGGAACGCAAGGAGACACGATCATGAATGTAAATCCGTTGAAGACATTGGAAACGTTCGGTCAATCCCTCTGGCTGGACTATATCCGACGTGATTTGATCACCAGCGGACAACTCCGTCGTCTGATTGAGGAAGACGGCCTGCGAGGGATGACCTCAAATCCCTCCATTTTTGAGAAGGCCATTGTCGACAGCCATGAGTATGACGAGGACATTCGAGCCATGGCACTGGAGGGGAAAGAGGTGAGCGCGATCTATGACACGCTCAGCCAAAGCGACGTGCAACGCGCTGCTGACGAGTTCCGACCGGTGTATGACAGGACTGCCGGCAACGATGGCTATGTTAGCCTGGAGGTCAATCCCCACCTGGCCCATGACACGAACGGCACAATTGCGGAAGCCCACCGATTGTGGAAGGCGCTGGCCCGGCCTAACGTCTTTATCAAGGTCCCTGCCACGAGCGAGGGGTTGTTGGCCATTCAGGAACTCATCAGCGAAGGCATCAACGTCAACGTAACCCTGCTCTTTGGATTGCCGCGGTATCGCCATGTGGCGGAAGCGTACCTCGCCGGCCTCGCCGCACGGGCGGCGCGCGGAAAGCCTCTACAACATGTGGCCTCGGTGGCCAGTTTCTTTGTAAGCCGTATTGATGCGCTGGTCGATCCGCTACTGGAGACAGCCATCGCGCAAGGTGACAAGGCGGCAGACCTTGCGAAAAAGTCGCGCGGGCAAGTGGCTATTGCCAGCGCAAAAATGGCCTATCAAATCTACAAAGAGATGTTCTGGAGCGGCAGGTTTAAGGAGCTGGCCGTTCAGGGGGCTCGTGTCCAGCGTCTCCTCTGGGCCAGTACCAGCACCAAGAATCCGGACGAGAGCGACGTGAAATACGTGGAGGCGCTTATCGGACCGGACACGATCAACACGGCGACTCTCGCAACCCTCGACGCGTACCGTGACCACGGCGATCCGAAAGCCCGCCTCGAACAGGATGTCGAGGAAGCCCGATTGATGTTGGAACGATTGCCGGAACTGGGCATCAGCCTCGATCACGTGACACGGCAACTGGAGGCCGACGGCGTCGAGAAGTTCAACAAGCCCTTCGACAAGCTATTACAAACCTTGGCGAGCACGTCGCCGCGTAGGTAAGGAGGAAGCCGTGAACGAGAGTCTTCGTGCAGGGCAGCCAGCGGACCTCTCGACGCTGGTGAACGTACCCAAACTCGTCACGGCCTATTATACCGAGGTGCCTGACCCCTCAGTCCCAAAGCAACGGGTAGCGTTCGGCACCTCAGGACATCGTGGTTCCGCATTCGACAAGGCGTTCAATGAATGGCATATCCTCGCCATCAGTCAGGCCATTTGTTTGTACCGAGAGCAGAAGAAGATCGATGGCCCGCTTTTTCTCGGCATGGACACGCACGCACTCTCCGTACCCGCCTGCGCCAGCGCGCTGGAAGTGCTGGCGGCCAATGGGGTGAATGTCATGCTCGCGGAGGGGGATGAATATACGCCAACCCCTGCCGTATCCCATGCGATTCTCACCTACAACCGTGGGCGTACGACGGGACTCGCCGATGGCATTGTCATGACACCCTCACATAATCCGCCCCATGATGGCGGCTTCAAGTACAACCCGCCAAGCGGCGGCACGGCGGAGGGAATCGTCACAGAGTGGATTCAGGCGAAAGCCAACGAATTCCTCGAAGCCGGGCTGCGGCGTGTGAAACGGATATCGTTCGAGAAAGCTCGCCGCGCTTCCACGACCCATCGGCACAATTATCTCATCGCTTACGTGAGCGATCTTGCCGGCGTCATTGATATGGACGTGATTCGTGGCGCGAATATCCGCATGGGCGTGGATCCGCTTGGTGGCGCAGGGGTGCACTATTGGGGCCCGATTGCCGAGCGGTATGGGTTGAATCTCACCGTTGTCAATGAAGTCGTCGATCCGACCTTTCGGTTCATGACGGCGGATTGGGATGGTCAGATTCGCATGGATCCCTCCTCGCCCTATGCGATGCAGCGATTAATAGGGATGAAAGACCGCTTTGACCTGTCCTTCGCTTGCGACACTGACCATGACCGGCACGGCATCGTCACCCGAAGCGCGGGGTTACTGCCCCCCAACCACTACCTGTCCGTCGCCATCTTCTACCTCATTCAGCACCGACCGAAATGGCACCAGGCAGCGGCGATTGGCAAAACGATAGTGAGCAGCCAGATGATTGATCGCATCACGGCAAAGCTGGGCCGAACGCTCTACGAGGTGCCGGTCGGCTTCAAGTGGTTCGCGGAGGGTCTGCACGACGGCTCGCTGAGCTTTGCCGGAGAGGAGAGCGCGGGTGCGTCGTTTGCGCACCTGGATGGCAATGTTTGGACGACGGATAAAGATGGCATCGTGCCAGCGTTGCTGGCGGCAGAGATGACCGTGCGCATGGGCCGCAATCCAGGGGAAATCTATTGTGAGCTTGCGCGCGAGTTCGGCGAACCTGTGTACGATCGTATTGAGTCGCCCGCGACCCCGGAGCAAAAACAATTGCTGGCGAAACTCTCACCCCAGCAAGTGAAGCTCACCGAGTTGGCGGGCGAAACCATCCAGACTGTCCTCACTCACGCGCCGGGTAACGGCGCTCCCATCGGAGGGGTGAAAGTAGTGGCCAAGAGAGGATGGTTTGCGGCGCGTCCATCCGGGACGGAATCCATC
>JBBRRN010000457.1:0-3285 GCA_038200685.1 Nitrospirales bacterium | reverse complement strand
TTCATCGGGGCCTGGATCACGATGATGTTGGGGTCGATTCCCCAACAAGACGTGTTTCAACGCATCACCTCGGCGAAAGACGAACGCACGGCTGTGCGTGGATCGCTGCTGGGCGGCACGCTCTACTTCTGTTTCTGCTTTGTGCCGATGTTTTTGGCCTATGCGGCGACGCTGATCGATCCGGCTCTGTTCAATACGCTGCTCGACCAGGATTCTCAGCTGGTGTTGCCGACCTTGATTCTGCGCCACACACCGGTCTTCGCACAGATCCTGTTTTTCGGAGCCGTCCTCTCGGCGGTGATGAGCTGCGCCAGCGCGACGTTGTTGGCGCCGTCGGTGATGCTGAGCGAGAATGTGATCAAAGGGATGCTGCCTCACCTCAGTGACCAAGAGTTTCTTCGTGTCATGCGTCTGGTTGTGGTGATCTTTGCCGTTCTGGTTTTGACGATCGCTCTGATCTCCAGTTCCAGCATCTACCAACTGGTAGTGGGTACCTACGAGGTGACGTTGGTAGCCGCATTCGTTCCACTCTGTGCCGGACTGTTTTGGTCTCGAGCGACGACGCACGGAGCCTTGTGCGCCCTTGCGGCTGGGCTGATGACCTGGACGGGGCTGGAACTGTTCGGCTCTTCCGGCTCGATCTGGCACCCGCAACTGGTCGGTTTTTTCATGGCAGCGATGGGGATGGTTGCCGGCTCGCTTCTGCCTCAGAAGATCGGAGCGCGTGACGCGTAAAAACCAATCGGTTCTTCTGGTGTGTTTGGTTTGTCTCGTGTATTTGATTGGACCGACTAACCAGATAAACTTGCCTGTTTTTCGGTTATGCTATGTCGAGGTTCCTAAGCGATGAATAGACCTGCCCGATGGGCGAAATATTCGAGCGTCGCCGTAGCGAGCATTCTTGCCGTGCTCTGCCTCATCGTTGTGGCCTATGGCACGTATTTGGCCACGTTTCTTGCTCTGCCCAAGAGCGACGAGCATCCTCCGCTACGTCTGTATAGTGGACCATTCCTGCTACAACCCGATCTTTCACTTGGGCACAGCCACTTGCTTGAGCGGCTGCAACGGCTGGGCTACCGACGAGTGACCGTTCCGGTGCAGACTCCTGGCGACTATCAGCTCACTGATGAGGCCTTGACGGTCTATCTTCATCCACAGCCGGAGGGACATGCCGATGCGACGAGGGTCATGTTGCCGCTGGATCAGGGACGAGTGACGGATGTGCTTTCTCCGCTCGATGGATCGTCGCTCTTTCCTATTTTTTTGGAACCGGAACTCCTGAGCGGAGTACGTGGCGAGTCGCGCCAGGTACGCGAATGGGTTCCGTTGGCACAGATTCCTCCACGGATGGTCGAGGCAATTCTCACCATCGAAGATCGTCGGTTCCATTCCCATTTTGGCATCGATCCGATTGCGGTTGGGCGGGCGCTCTGGGCCAATTTCATCAAGGGCGGGGTGGTGCAGGGCGGCAGTACGATCACCCAGCAACTGGCGAAGAATTTGTTTTATTCGCCGCAGCGGACGATGGGGAGAAAATTCAAAGAGGCGCTGGCCGCGATGGTCTTGGAGGTGAAGTATACGAAGCAGGAAATCCTTGAAAGCTATCTGAATGAAATTTATCTCGGACAGGCGGGATTCGTCTCGATCTATGGTGTGAGCGAGGCAGCCCATCGTTATTTTGGCAAGACCCTTCAGGAATTAACGGTCGAAGAGGTCGCGATGATCGCAGGCCTGGTCAAGGGTCCCAATAGCTATGCGCCGACGAAACATCCTGAGTCGGCGAAGCAACGGCGCGATGTGGTGTTGCGGCGGCTAAGGGAGACAAGAGTTCTGACTGAAGAAACGTGGACACGTGCCACGCATACACCGGTGCGCGTGACTCCATCAGAGGATGTCTTGACCGATGCGCCCTACTTCGTCGATGCGGTGCTTCGGGAGGTGGAAGAGGCTGGTGTGGCCCACTTGCCGGAAGGATTGCGGATCAACAGCACACTCGATCCTATGATTCAGCAGGCGGCCACCGACTCGCTGGGGAAGGGATTGGCTAAGTTAGAGACCGGGCATTCTCACCTCACACCGTCACTGGAATCGGTCGTGCAAGGGGCGGTCGTGGTGCTCGATCCCAAGACCGGATCTGTGCTGGCGTTGGTGGGGGGGCGAGACTACCGGCGGAGTCAATTCAACCGTGCGGTTCAGGCCCGGCGGCAACCGGGTTCGCTCTTCAAACCCTTCGTTTATCTTGCCGCATTGGAAGCGGCCCGCGAGAGTCAAGTCGGTCAGTTGACCGCGGCGAGTTTGTTGTCGGACGAACCGGTCACTTTTGAATCGGAGACCGGTTCGTGGTCTCCGCAGAACTACGACAAACAATTTCATGGGCCTGTGACGGTACGGAGCGCGTTGGAACAGTCGTTTAATGTGCCGGCGGTACGCGCAGCCAAGACGCTGGGGGCGAAGCCGATCGTGCAACTGCTGCATCGTCTTGGCGTGACAAGCGTCATCGGCGACGATCTTTCGTCAGTGGCCTTAGGCAGTTCGTCCGTGTCGTTGATGGAGATTACCTCGGCGTATGGAGCAGTGGCGAACGGAGGGATTGCCGTCAGGCCGACGGCGGTGCGCTCAATCAGGGATCGACAAGGAGACATGGTGTGGAATGGCGTGCAGGATCGGCAACAGGCTGCCTCGCCTCAAGGGGCCTATGTGTTGACCTCCATCCTTGAAGGCGTCATCCAGCGAGGCACGGCGAGAAAAGCCAACGTTCTGGGATTTCAAGGTTCAGTGGCCGGGAAAACCGGCACCACCGATGGGTATCGTGACGCGTGGTTTGTGGGCTACACGCCTGACGTGGTGATTGGGGTGTGGGTGGGGTTCGACGATGAACGACCATTGCGTCTCACAGGATCGCAGGCGGCGTTGCCCATTTGGATGGATCTCGCGAGCCGGATCATTCCACCCACGGTGTCCGCATTCGTGGCGCCGCCGGGAGTCGTCGTTCGCGCCATCGATCCGAAGACCGGGCAGCTGGCGACGTCGCAGTGCCCCGAGCAGATCTCGGAGGTGTTCATCGAGGGGACAGAACCCGGCGTCTACTGTGAAGTGCATGGAGAGGGAATCTGGGAACGTCTCCGTCACACATTTGGATTCTCCTAGGCCTTGGCTGGATGATTAGTGTAAGGTGACCTGAATGATCGGTTGTGAAAGGGGGGATGACGTATGAAGAGTAGTAACTTTGGCGGAGACGATAACATTACCCTCTTGGCAAAAGGTGTGGTCTTAAAGGGTGAGATT
>JBBRRN010000456.1:0-3293 GCA_038200685.1 Nitrospirales bacterium | reverse complement strand
CTTTATCGATGCTGGGCAGCGCGGTGAGCTCCAGCAGGCCCAATGACTTCCAACCCAATTGGCACAAGGGGCTCTTGGATTTTCCGCAGATCGCCTGCCAGGCCATGCCGGCGCCACCGGGGAACGGGTATATCGCGGTAGGAATGAAGAGCGCGCTGGATTCGGCAATCGGTTTGCCAAGTAGGTCGACGAGCGCGTCTTGGATGCTGGTGTTCGAGATGCCGGAGGAGGTGAGGAGAAGCTTCATCGTTGCCTTTCGTATGACCCAGTCATCGCAATCGAATCCGCTGTGCCTCTCGATATTAGGGGGTTAACAGCTTCGCGTACTCCTCGAAGGCGAATTCGACGTCCATTACTTTTGATGCATTCGATTCAGCTAAAGTGAACGGGAATCCTCTCTCGCCCGCGACTACCCGGGGTCATTCAGTTCTCGTACGCCGGTGCCCGGGCGAATAAATTCGTGGCTGACAAACCACGATGTCCTCACGGACAAAAAAGCCGCTTCTTCGTCTTTGCGTCGCAAGGCGGCAATGTTCTGAGAACTGAATGACCCTGGCGACTACCGATCCGTTGTCCAGCAGATGCGGCCGTGGTGTTGAGAGAGTACGGGCTACCGGACAAGGATCGTGAGCACATAGCGGTCATGGTACTCGGTACCAAGATCCAGATCATTCGGATCAACACTGTGTGTATCGGAATCCTCGACTCCAGGCTGATGAGTCCGCGGGAGGTGTTCGAGGCTCCCCTCCTACCGAGCTTTTTTATATGAGGGCACGAGAGGGCGGTTTAGTAGGAGGAGGACAGGCAAAACCGCTCTGTCGCAATGACCGAGCGGTCTATTAAGAGCGGCAGCACGGCTTATCGCTAACTATTGGGCCCGGATCGTGGTGGAATCCCCGATGTTGCGTCCTACGCCCGAGCAACGGCGGACGCTCTACACGACGTGGCCGGAAGTAGGCTGTGACGGTCAGCGCCCGTTCCGAGTCGGCGATGGCTGTGGGGCAGTGCTCGCCTTCGTTGGGAAGTAATGCGGCAAGCGGATTTCACGTCGTCGTGACATTTGCGATACTGGAGTGCGATGCTGATAGCAGTTCCGCTAGACAGCGGCATTACGTTGTTGTTTGCCCTTGCTGCCTCGTGTTCCAATCAATGGCAAGATGATGCCGAACAGGGTCGCGAAGCGAAACGATGTCTCCCAATCTATACTGCGTGCTCCACGTACGACGAGGTTTGAGAGCAATTTCACGACGACGGAAACAATCAGGGTTACAGCGAACACGGATACAAAATCAACGACTAGTCTCTTAATGTTCATGGTTCAACCTCCTTGAGGTTAGAGAGACGGCGCAGAGTTCCACTTCGTCACTTGTCTAATGGTAAACTCCTACGACACGTCGCACCAAAGTTATATACGCTGTGATTGCCACAAACGGGCTCACCAGTTTTCATGCCGCAGTTTGCGGAATATTGTGATTAAGGTTATGTTACTGCAGCCGACGACGGTAGCGAAAATATCCTGTCCAATTGCACAAAACCGTGCCTCACGTATCCATGCAACGAATCCAGCGTATAACAGCGCTGACAGTCAAACAAAAGGGCCGCTCGGTCATAGCGACCGAGCGGCCAAATGGGAGCGGGTATCGGAGTTAGTTACATATTCCCAACTCAGATCCACCTGCCCATCGAAGCCCGCCACGGCGGTACACGACGTAGAGGTGTATCGGACTGCCGGCATCCAGTGACCTAGAACGAAGGTGCACGCTGCCCGGCCCGCGCTATGATTCTGTATATTAGGCGCTGATTCCTTATTACACAGTGGCGCTACGGCGACGAGGCGTATCGGGCGGAACGATATTGATCGGCACTCCTTTGAAGAAGCGCTCGACGGAATCATATATTAGCAAGCTCACCGAAGTACTCGTGGTCCTCGGCGTAGCCGCCTTCGCCCTTGCTGATCGACCCGATATCTTCAACGAACTCGATCGCCTGAATCCACTTTACCATTTTAAATCCGAGCTGGTTCTCAACGCGCAATCGCAACGGCCCCCCGTGAAGATGGTTGAGCGGCTGGTAGTTCATTTCGTAAGCCAGCAGTGTTTGAGAGCTCATGGCGTTTCCCATCGAGAGGCTGTCGTAGTATTGACCGCCCGCGACACCTGTGCTTAGCTCGAATCCGTCGCCGAACGAGTAGAAGACGACCGCTCTGACGTTGGGTCCCGGCCGGACCAACTCAATCAGTTCGGCCAGAGGAAGTCCACCCCACTCGGCAATGCCCGACCAGCCCTGAATACAGTGGTGCAGCGTGATCTGGGTCTTCTGACCCAGCGCCCGGAGGTCGTCGAGCGACAAATCCACCGGGTTCTCCACCTTTCCGTAGACCTTGAGCCTGTAGTCTTTGAAATCGCCATCGGCCAGCGCCTTCCACTCGTCACACGTTGGCATCTGGCCGTTCACCCAGAAGAATGGGGATATATCCTCACGACGGAACTCCGACTGCGCATCCGAGCGGTTGAGAAGCACATCCATCACAGGACTGACAACCGCTTTCGCAACATGCTGGACGGCGCGGGGATGCTTCCATGCCAGAAAGTATGCCAGACCATTCAGCGCAACAACAACGCCGACGCCAACAAGGCCGAGGTAGAGGCCCAGCGGATTGGCATTGTCGGTCCCTACCACGATGTGGTTCATGTTTCGAACCAATCCTGTCATAGCCACCATCGCGACGTGACCCACGATGAAAACGACAAACCCGCACATGACTAGGAAGTGGAGGGACCGGCCGATCTGCCGGTTGCCAGGCAACTTAGGGTACCAACTGTATCGAGAGGTCAGCGCGGGCGACATCGAAGGCCCGGTCAGGATCGCCAGCGGCGCCAGGACGAAAACGACGCCGAAATATGTGAGCTGCTGCAGCGGGTTATACTGGTAAAAGCCATTCGGCTCCGGAGGCAGGTGAAATGTTGCATCGTGAACAAAGACGGCCCAGGCGTCCGGCAGAATGTGCCAGGAGGTCGGAACCAGGCGCTTCCACTGATCGGTGACGAACAGTAACCACACAAAAACCAGGCCATTGACCACCCAAAACAACACGCTGAGGAAATGCCAGTGCCGGGCCATTCCAACGGTGTGGCGGCGGCCAGGCAAGCCGATCCAGGGAGAGAGATACCGCGAATCTTCTTTGGCTGTCCAGACGCGGTCTTTGGGGACCTCGATCGGCGTCAATCGGAGCCACTCTGTTCCGGGGGTACAGTGCACGTTTGCGTACAGTCGCGGGTGATCCATGAGGATCT
>JBBRRN010000455.1:0-3300 GCA_038200685.1 Nitrospirales bacterium | reverse complement strand
CGAACAGGCTTTGGCTGTGCACAAGGACTCGAAGGCCAGACCCAACATAAGTAGGCGAAGGGGTAGTACGATGAATCAGATAACCACAACAGAAATACGGAGGCCGGTTCTTTTCCCAGTCTTGGCGGGCGCTGCGACTCCGCATGGCGCCTCCCGCTGAGGTAGATAGGCCCCTCTCTACACCCCGGAAGGGCCTATCTGCTCGGTGAGCCACAGAAGGAGGTGACGCTTATAAATGGAACTGTCAACGGTGATGAGATAGGACGTTTCAATACGCAGTGGTGTTCAATTCCGTAACAAGGAGGTCAGTACCATGGCTAACACAACAACATTTGGGGGGAGCGACAGCAGCGGCTACGACATGTCGCTCTGGTATGATTCCAGGCCCCTCAAGATCGGCTGGTTTGCAATGTTGGGAGCCGTCGGCGCCGAAGTCGTCTTTCAGCGTGTCTTCGGGTATTCCCATGGTCTGGACTCCATGACGCCGGAGTTCGAGACCGTCTGGATGGGCCTGTGGCGGTTTAACGTGATTTCCAACATCATCTTCTCGGCGGCGACGCTCGGGTGGATCTGGCAAACGCGCGATCGCAACGTCGCCAATGTGGATCCCAAGACCGAGTTAAAGCGGTACTTCTATTGGATGATGTGGTTGGCGATCTACGTGTTCGGGGTCTATTGGGCCGGCAGTTATACGCTGGAGCAGGATGCCTCATGGCACCAGGTGATCATCCGCGATACGAGCTTCACCGCGAGCCATATCATTGCGTTCTACTTCACGTTCCCGCTCTACATCACATGCGGGGTGGCGAGCTATCTCTATGCCATGACCCGCTTACCGCAGTTCAGCAAGGCGGTGTCGTTCCCGTTGGTGGGGGCAATCGTGGGCCCGATGATGATTCTCCCGAACGTGGGCCTCAACGAGTGGGGCCATGCCTTCTGGTTCGTCGATGAACTCTTCGCCGCCCCGTTGCACTGGGGCTTTGTGACCTTGGGCTGGTGCGGGTTGTTCGGCGGGACGGGCGGCGTGGCGGCGCAGATTGTGGCGCGCATGTCCAACCTGTGCGATGTGGTCTGGAACAACGAGAGCAAGGACTGCTTGCACGTGATTCCGTACTAAACCAGACCGTTGGTCTCGGTGGGTCGGCCCTGCGCTCCGGATCCCGGAGGGCAGGGCTGGCCAAACGATCAGCGAGAGTAGGAGGGAGGACAGTATGGACCTGATCATCTTGGTAATTATGGCACTCGTAACGTTCATCTGGTGGGCAAGCGCTGCGCGATGGAGAATGGCGGTGGCGGCACGACAGAAGACCGAAGTGAGTCGTCCTCGTATCAGGTGATGCGATGGCGATCGCCATCGGGGGTTCCAGTGGAATCGAAGGGGAGGTGAGATACTTGTCCACTTTCCCCTTCACAGGCTGGAGCTAGGTCACCTGGACAGCGGGCGATGGTTCATGGAACGGTCCTATACAGGAGGGTTCAGCCATGCGGACATATACGGGTGCGATCGGCGCGATGGCGCTGCTATTGGTGGCCGCCTGGTCCCACCCGGACCTTGCCGCGGCCCATGGCGCCGTGAGTGGGGAAGACGACCCCTGCCTCCGACGGGTCGGGGAGAAGGTCGTACATTTCAACGCCTATCAGCCGCAACACCAGCTGCGCGAGCAATACTGCACGGACATTCCCCAGGCCGGATACACCTTTCTGGTCGTGGACCTCGTGGATCCAACCTGGCGCACGGAGCCGGTCGGGATGCAGATCGTCAAGGGGTCCAGTGGGACTGTTGGGGAAATCGTGGCCGAGATTCGCCCCAGCCCGCATCCCGACGGGGTGCTCAGGGGCGAAGTCCGTCTGGAAGAGGGCGTATATACGGTCACTATTGCGACAGAGAATCAGAATCTGATGAAGCGACCGCAGTATCGATTGCGAGTCCACATGACCGATTATCAGCAGCTCGTACAAACCGTGGTCGTCCCGCTGCTGGGCCTGCTGCTCGCAGCATGGCTTATGTACGAGCTACTACGCTCGACGTGGCTGCGGAACTGGTGGACTGTTCTCCGTTCCTAGGCGGCCGATCGCTCAGGTGGTTGAGAAATTGGAGAAGGCTTCATGTCAACGACAGCATACGGTTTCTTCGCGGCATCAAAGGCGTCTCTCGCATGACGCACGATTGCACCACGCACCTTGTCTTGGAGACGATCGACGCGTGCGTACGATCAGCCAAGGAGTGTGTAACCCATGGAATCGAACGGGAGGTCAGATAAACCTCCGCTCTCCACTCAGCAAACCGGCGAAGGCAGTTGCACGCGTTGCGGAGGATTGATGATCATGGAGTATTACTTGGACCTAGAAGACGATTCTGGGGAAATCGGCATCACGGGCTTGCGTTGCACCAGTTGCGGCGACGTCATCGACTCGGTCATTCTTCGGAACCGATTGAACCCGACTCCGGATCTGTTGCACGGCGTGAAGCAGAGAAAGTATGCCCAACGGTTCGGTCACGGCGAGGCAGAGAGCTAGGGTGGACCGGCGGTAATTGGTCAGTTTGAATTCCGCTATGCCACCTTATGTAAATTTCGCAACTGATTCAAGGGCACACGGACTCAATTGAAAACTGTTTACTACCGAACCGTTTTGTTTGACGATATGTGACCATGCTATTTCGAATCGATTCTACCGGAACAGCCATGGGATTGACACACGGATCGACCACGACCACTAGGCGGCCCCGAGAGATGGCCCTTGAAAACGGATAAGACGATGCAGATTGTTGTGACAGGCGGAACGGGATTCATGGGTCGACCCTTATGTGCTTCGCTCTGTCGGGAGGGACATCGGGTCATCCTCCTCACGAGAAGGATAGAAGCGCAATGGCCCTGCGGCTCAACCGTCACGTCCGTCGAGTGGAACGGCCGAGAGGCCGGACCCTGGGAGCACTGTCTCGACGGTGCCGATGCCGTCATCAATTTGGCTGGCGCCCCGATTGCCGATGGACGCTGGAACGATGCCCGCAAGCAGCTCCTCACGGAAAGCCGGGTCTTCACAACTCGTCTGCTGGTAGAAGCCCTATCCCGCTGCTCTTCAAAACCCCGGACGCTGATCAACGCGTCTGGTATCGGCTACTACGGAGCCAGCGACGATCGTATGTTGGATGAGGGAGCCGCGCGTGGCCAAGACTTTCTGTCCTATCTCTGTATCCTGTGGGAAGCGGAGGCACTTCGGGCTGCGGAGCTCGGTGTGCGAGTCGTCATGTTGCGGACTGGGATGGTGCTCGAACAAGACGGCGGTGCCCTGCCTAAGATG
>JBBRRN010000454.1:0-3317 GCA_038200685.1 Nitrospirales bacterium | reverse complement strand
TCGCGTTCCGCTACGTCGAGACTCGCATGGTCGCGACAGCAGGAGAAACCCTGGCCCAAACAGCCGCCGAAGTCTCGGACAAACTGGACCGATTTCTCATTGAACGGTATGGCGATGCACTGATGATGGCCCGAACGTTCAGCGTGCAGTCGCAGAATCGGGAATTTCAGTCAGCGTATATCGCTGGGGTGAAGACCGCCTATCCAGACTATTTATGGATTGGCGCCACTGACGCGCGCGGCGAGATTGTCGTTGCCACTGACCAGGCCACTATGGGGAGGGACTACAGCGGCCAAGCCTGGTTTAAGGCTGCGCGTAGCAGGCATGGGGTCTATATGGGGGATGTGGAACCATTCGCAGTGATGGGCGGCCCTGATGCCATCGCCGTGACGGCTCCCATCACCGGACCACAAGGAGAATTTCTTGGGGTCGTGACGACGCGGGTGGGAATTCCCGGGCTGGAAGACGTCATGACAAGGACGCTCCTGGCTTTCCGGCAGAGGGAAGGATTGAGGGGGGCACTGGAGTACCAGTTCCTGACCGAGCAGGGGGTTGCCTTTATCGATTCGGATCTTGAGCATAAGGGCCTCGTCAATCTCAAACAACTAGGCCTCCCATCGGTACGGTTAAGCGAAGGATCTCTGTTCGGTTACGTCGAGGAGGAACACCTGCGTCGGCACGTACAGGTCATCACCGGCTATGCCAGGACGCTCGCCCATGGTGGCGGGTTTGGGGGGATGCATTGGACGGTGCTGATGCGCATGGACCGGCGCGATGTGCTGGCGCCGATTCATGAAGTGCTCTGGAATCTTGGTCTGGCCGGGGGTGCCGTAGCGGTGCCAACGTTCGGGCTCCTGGTGTGGACTGTGACACGCGTGCGGAAGGAATATCGGCACGCGCAGCATGAGCGCGCGCTCGCCAGGGACGCCGAAGCGTCGTTGCGTAAAAGCGAGGCACATACCCGGCGTATCGTCGAGCTGGCGCTCGATGGCTTCATCGGGATGGATGCTGCCGGAGTTATCATTGACTGGAACGTCCAAGCCGAACAGATATTCGGCTGGTCCAGGCAAGAGGCCATCGGGCGACTCCTTTCTTCCACCATCGTCCCTGCGCAACACCGGGAAGCTCATGAACAGGGATTGCGTCACTTCCTTACAACCGGGGGAGGATCAATGCTGAACACGCGGGTCGAGATTACAGGCTGGCACCGGGATGGGCGCGAGATTCCGATAGAACTGGCGATCTCGCCGTCTTTGAGAGGGGGAGGGGCCTACACGTTCAGCGCGTTCGTACGCGATATCTCGGCACGAAAGCGAACGGAGTTGGAGCGCCGTATGCATGAAGAGGAGCTGCAACGACTCAATGAGGCGTTGGATAGGCGTGTGCGAGCCCGGACACAAGAGCTGGCCGCCGTCAACGAATCATTGGTCGCTGAAGTGACTGAACGGATGCAGACCGAAGCGTCCCTTGAACAAAGCCGGCAAGCCTTGCAAAAGTTGGCGTTCCAGTTATTGCGTGTGCAGGAGGAAGAGCGACGACGTATCTCACGTGATTTGCATGACGACATCAATCAGCGACTTGCGTTGCTTGCCATGGATATCGAAGCGGTGGGACAGAAGCTCAATTCACCTACAGGTCATGTGGGCCGGGCTGTCAGAGACATACAAGAGCGAGTGGTGGAGTTGTCTGATGTCGTACGCCATTTGGCCTATCAACTTCATCCTTCCATTCTCGATGATCTTGGCCTCCCGATCGCATTGCAGCGCCTAGTGGAAGACTTCACCGCTCGAAGCCGTATCCGGGGGAGCTTTGGCCACAAGAATATCCCTGCCGACGTCCCTCAGGAGATCGCGACCTGTCTCTATCGTATCACCCAGGAAAGTCTCAACAACGTGGTTCGCCATGCGGAGGCGTCTCAAGTCGATGTGGAGCTGACCGGGGCTCAATCGGAGCTGGTGGTGACGATTACAGATAATGGAGTAGGATTTGACTCCGAACAACTCCGGAACGGATCGCATGGATTGGGGTTGCTCGGCATGAAAGAGCGAGTCGCGTTGGTTCACGGAAACATACACGTCGTGTCTGCGGTGGGAAAGGGAACGAGGGTGCAGGTGGTGGTGCTCGTTCGAGCGGAGGTCGCATGAATAAGCCTCGGGTTTTGTTGGGTGACGACCATACCCTGGTGTTGGAAGGATTTCGGAAACTCTTGGAGGATCGGTGCGAGATCGTCGGGGTGGCGGAAGATGGCCGTACGCTGATTCGAAAGGCCTACGAGCTGAAGCCTGACATTGTCACGCTCGATATCTCGATGCCGGAACTTAACGGGATCGATGCTGCCAGGAAGTTAAAGAAGATTCTGCCTCACACCAAGCTGATCTTTGTGACGATGCACGCGGATCAGGCCTATGTAAGTGAAGCCTTCAAGGCTGGTGCTTCCGGTTATCTACTCAAACGATCCGCCGGGACAGAATTGCTTCAAGCCGTTCAATCGGTCATGGAAGGACAATGTTATGTCACCCCTTTGGTCGCAAAAGGTCTGGTGGAGTCGGCTATCACAAGGAAGATGCCTGTGGTTCTGAGTGACAAACCCTTGACTGGGCGCCAACGCGAAGTGTTGCAACTCGTTGCAGAGGGAAAGACGGTAAAGGAGATTGCGTCTGCCCTTACCCTCTCGCCAAAGACGGTCGAATTTCATAAATCGCAGATTATGACGCTCCTCGATCTTCACACGACGGCGGAGCTTACAAAATATGCCCTTGTCCACGGCCTCCTTGCATCGGACTAGTCCCGTGCCTCTCGCCTGAATCCGCGCATGCCGCAGAAACGGCCATGAAAAATATGTGCTGACGGCCCTAGGGATATTGTTTCATGTTCCTAGGCAAATGCCTAGTGTGTTTGTCGTGCCACTCGGCTTATAGATACCGGCCATTGGTCTGGTGATGGTTCGGCCCCGCTACTCCAATCAAGGTAGGGGGGCGGTGAGAGATACTTAGACGGCGAAGGGCTGGGGGTGCGCACAATGGCGTGCGTCGCGACGATGTCGTCGAGGTAGGAAATTCCAAGATGAGTGAGCAATGCAATCCTCAACAGGGCATGGGAGGCTGTCACTTATGAAGGTAGATCTAACGAGACAGTGGAAAATGTGTGTGGTTACTGGGGCCGCCATGGCGCTGGTGGCTGGAATGGCATCCACGGTCCCTAGCGCCTACGCCGGTGGCACGATCAAGGTTGACGATGACAAGTTTATTTCCATCGGAATGGGGACACGTCTCAGTTTCAATGCGGTAGAAGATGGGTCGGCGAGCGGGGCCCAATAC
>JBBRRN010000453.1:0-3362 GCA_038200685.1 Nitrospirales bacterium | reverse complement strand
GAGCACGCCTACTTGCAATTTCGATTCGAGTGCTTTAACTGCGCCAATCATCCCAATTTCGGGGATCCAGAGGGGCGCTTATCGTTCAATCGATTAGACGCCAACGGATTCGCGATCCCCGGGACGGGCACTTTCGGCCAAATCACCAACACTCGCCCGGGCATTGATATGCGTAAGTTGCAGTTCGGCATGAAGCTCATTTTTTAACGCCACTCGTGAGAGCGTAAAGGGACGCTCCCTATGAAACTCATTCGCACAGCCACTCTTGCCGCTTTCATCGTCGTCCCACTGGCGGCGCAGCTTGCTCCGCCGAATGCGAACGGGGTCGCTATCTCGCATGTCCACATTAATGCGGGCGATTTCGACGCGCAGCAAAAATTTTGGACGCTACTCGGTGGGGTGTCGCTAAACGATGAACGCAGGCGGATGATTCAATTCCCTGGTATTTATATATCCCTCCGAAAACAGATTCCTAACGGCGGCACTGTGGGTTCGGTCTTAAATCACTTTGGGTTTGCGGTGAAGAACATTAGTGAGTCGTTAGCCAAATGGAGAGCCCAGGGTATCTCCGTTGAGGCCGGAAACGGTCCTGGGCGAGCGTTCCTAGTGGCGCCCGAAGGCATCCGTGTAGAGATCATTGAGGATCACTCGATACCCGTCCCTATCGTGATGCACCATATTCACTTGTATGTTCCAGACCCTCTGGCAGCGCAAGCGTGGTACGTCAAAAACTTCGGGGCGGTTTCCGGAAAACGCGGCCGATTGGATACCGCAAACGTTGCGGGTACGGAGCTCACATTTACTAAGCGGGACGAACACCTTCGCGGAACGAAGGGCCGAGCGGTCGATCACATTGGTTTTGAGGTCAAAAATCTCGACCGGTTGGTGAAGGATATTGACACAGCGGGAGTTCAAACTGAAGCGCCTATTCGCGTCAGTCCGAACAACGCCCAACTCCGATTCGCTTACATCTCTGATCCGTGGGGGACCTATATCGAACTCACCGAGGGGTTGTTGCCTGCAACTTCGCAATCGGTCCACTAGGTTGGCAAGAAGCCCTTCAATTCGCTCCGGCACGCCCGACTTTGACCTTTAAGGAAGTCGTTCAGTCTCCAGCTCTACCTGGCAGTCAGCACCATTCATGACTGTGGAGACGTCCCTTAGAGCAAGTGAAACTAAGGCAGTCAACACTGGCGGGAACTAGGTTTTAGGGTAAGTGTATGAAAATATTACGTATCGCGGCGGTAACTCACAGCTTGAGACTCTTTAGCGGGATGGTAAGGCTCCAGACTGGGCGGGACAAGCTTTACCGTACAGGAGAGAAAAATTTCCGAGTCAGGCAAGATGAGTGAAGCTTCACATATTATTGATAAACAAAAGGGCAGCGTATCAATGACAGAGTTTAGGGTTCGGCGTGTATCGGTTGGGTTGGCGTATGCTATAGTCCTTTCGATCGTGGTTCCTATGAGCGCCCAAACTTTGGTCACTGCCTACAAGGCCCCGCGGTTGCACGGCACACCGAACCCAAATTTAAGTGGTATTTGGCAGGCTCTTAACGGGGCGAATTGGGATATCCGAGTCCACGGAGCGCAACCCGGCCCACCACAGTTCGGCGCGCTATTTGCGCAGCCCGCAGGGCAGGGTGTCGTAGAAGGTAACGAAATTCCCTATCAGGCGTGGGCAGTGGCGAAAAAGAAAGAAAACTTTGAAAAGCGGCTGGTTCGTGTCCAGTATGACGAACTCCGGCTCTTGCCATTGGATCCAGAAGCAAAGTGTTATCTCCCTGGTGTGCCGCGCGCGACGTATATGCCGTTTCCGTTCCAGATTGTTCAGGGAAATCAAAAGATCGTCATCGCTTACGAGTTTGCAAACGCCAGCCGCATCATTCCCCTGTCAAAGGTAGGGCCGGCACCCGTCGACAGCTACATGGGCTGGTCGGAGGGTCACTGGGAGGGAGATACGCTAACCGTCGATGTGACAGGCTTCAATGACAAGACTTGGTTTGACAGGGCTGGAAACTTTCACAGTGATGCTCTCCATGTCGTCGAACGCTACACCCCTGTCAGTCCGGAGGTTCTCCGCTATGAGGCCACAATTGAAGACCCTAAGGTGTTCACAAGACCTTGGAAGATGAGTTTTCCCCTCTATCGCCGATTGGATAATAATGTCCAGCTCATGGAATTCAACTGTGTACCTTTTTCAGAAGAGTTAGTTTACGGACATCTTCGCAAGCAGACCGGAAAATGAAAGTATGAAGGTGAGATTCCATATGAGTGATCCAGCCCTCGCGCCAAATGCTGCTATAAGCACTGTAATCAGGATGCTTGTCGCTGGATTGTTCGTTTCGTTGCCGCTGTGGCCCCAATCTGATGCAGGAACAAAACCACGGAGCACATCCGTGGCGAAGGCCACCAAAAAATGGCGGACTCCCTGGGGTGACCCGGATTTGCAGGGCTCATGGTCCAACGGCACGATGACGCCGCTGGAACGGCCTGCCAAGTACGCTGGCCGAGAGTTCATGACGGCCAAAGAAATGGAAGAAAAACATTCAACGGAGCAGGCAGATCTTGAGAGGCGCGGCACTCCGGGCTCAGAGGCGGTCGGGTTCGTCTGGTTTGAAGATAGACTCCGGGAAGGCCGGACCTCACTGATTTACGATCCGTCGGACGGTCAAATACCAGCGTTAACGCCCGAGGGCGAAAAGATACGTGCTGAGCTGCTGATCAGTGCTCCACGCCAAAGGGACATCGGGCCCTTTGACGGTCCGGAGGATATAGAAATCCGAACCCGGTGCATCGTGCGTGATGCACTGCCTCGTCTACCGGGGACATATGGTAACGGTTATGAGATTGTGCAGACGCCTGGCTTCGTGGCCATCGTGCAGGAAACGATCCACGAGACTCGCATGGTCCCGTTGCGCCGAAGCGCCCATCTCGACCAGAGTGTGCGGCAATGGTTCGGTGACTCGCGCGGCCACTGGGAGGGAGACACTCTAGTAGTGGAGACGACAAACTTTAACGACAAGACGAAGTTCCTTGCCTCAACCCAGAACCTAGTACTCGTGGAGCGGTGGACCCGCGTTGCGGACGAGCGGATCGATTACAGGTTCACCGTGAGCGACCCGGAGACTTGGACCAAGCCTTGGTCCGCGGCGATCCCCTGGAACAAGACCGGACCGTTGTATGAATACGCCTGTCATGAAGACAATATCGACATGTATGGGATCCTCACCGGCGCACGCGCCAAGGATAAGAAGGCCAGGGAAACAATAGAAAAGTAGGGATTACGGCGAGGGAATTGCACAAGGAGACTATTTTGAAGCGACATTCAATGATTGTGCTGACATGTCTGGGAACTGCCAT
>JBBRRN010000452.1:0-3380 GCA_038200685.1 Nitrospirales bacterium | reverse complement strand
AAGTGGTGAATGTGCAGCCGTGCCTCGCCCATGAGTCCCTCCACCAAATTCCGGAATAGGCGGCCAAACTGAAGGACTCGGATAGGGGGGCGGATTTGGGATCGGTGGCTTCGGCGAGGGAAGGAGATTCGGATCGGGCGAGAGGGGAACGGCGTCGGGTTCTGGATAAGGTGTCCATCTCATGATGATTTGTCCCTCTAGGTGAGGAGAGTGTATTACGGTGCCGATTAAATGAAGCCTGGGGATTACCCTTGGATGGGCTGGAGCGGGTCAGTCGACAGACGGAAGTTTGGAGAATGCAATAGAGACTAGGGGACACACCAGTATGGAAGTTATATCGCCCATGACACAGTGAGGGCTCTTTGCTGGTATAGAATCACGTGACGATGACAGATATAAAACTAACAATAAGGAGGTTTTCAAAATGAGTTCTAGGATAAGAGTTACGCAAATCGTACTGACGATCGGGTTGACAATCGCGGGGGGAGCGACGTGCTTTGCCCAATCGGATCCTCCAATTATTATTCAAGAGAGGCCTCAAGAGGCTGGACCGGCGACACAGGATCGGCTCAATCAGGACCGAACGATGCCATCGGATCAGGACCGAACGATACAGCGGGAACGGATCGGCGATCGGACGATCGTCAAGGAACGGGTCGTCGAGCGGAGACATGAGGGAGAGACCTATGTGGGCGGATTCGGGGGCTTCACATGGGGACACAGCTTCGATAATGCGGAGGGCACGGGCTCTGATAAAGGCACGCCGAGGAGCCAGGGTCTAGACAACTCAATCGTCTATGGAGGGAAGATCGGGTATTTCTTCCCCGAACGGTACAATTGGCTTGGCCTGGAAGCGGAAGGGTTCAATACGACTCCTCATCTTCAACAGGGCTCAGGACTGATCGGATCGAATATGCGAGTCACGACGCTGGCGTTCAATGTGATCGCCCGCACCAAACTCGGCTGCAGGAACAGTGATTATGATCATGATACAGACAATCGGAACGACATCCATAGCTCCAACTGGTCGTCCCTCGATGACAATGCACGATGCCCCCTGCAGCTGTATGGCGGCGTGGGCCCCGGGATTTTCTTCGCTGAGACGTCCAATCAGTTCGGACGAAGCAGTGATAATGGGCGAGTCGGACTGAATGCGCTGGCGGGTATGAAGTATTTCATGAACCGCCATCTGGCGGTCTATGCCGAATACAAATTCAATTACGCCCAATTTGATTTCAATCAAGCGCAAGGCCAGACGGCGGGATTACGCGGGGACTATACGGCCAGCCATGTGGTTGGCGGACTCGCCTGGCACTTTTAGCCTGTGAATCTGGCGAGTCTCTTCGGGTTAGTCGTGGCGCGGTTGATGCGGAGCCGCGATCCTGGTTCCGTAGGTGTATTAATTAGGCTAGCGCAGGGAAAAAATGGTAATCCCCTTTCGCTCCATGAATGCTGAGGACTGTGTATGTCGGTCGGACAGTATTCGCAGGAAGGGGAGGTAGCGACACTGTGGCAATTAATTGATTTCGGGTGTAAGCAAGGGAATCACGAATGAGGACCCTTCAGCTTTAGTCCGGATAGCTTTGTGTCTACGAAGACCTTCAAGAAATTTCACTGCGTGAGGAAACGCCTTCGGTTACTTGCGTGTTGAGACAAAAAGTATGAATCAGGCTCCAGGGAAATTGCCTGTGCCGGACTAAAATTCGTGAGTTACCATTAACCAGGGAGGCATTATAATCGGGATGTCAAAAGTGATTCGAGTGTCGTCAGGCGTTTTTCTATTGTTCCTGGGCCTGGTCAGCATGCCACAGATTAGTGGTCTGGCGTCCGCCGCTGATTAGGTGAAGAGAAGCCCATGTGAAGTACCACATGGACAAAATGCCACGCGGGCCGAGCAAGCCGAGACGCAACAAACCCATATGATTTCAGGTGAAGTGATGCACCTCGAAGACACGAAGTATTTTATAAAGGAGCAGAGCGGGAAGGAAGTGACCTTAACGACCGACGAGAAGACCGTGCAACCTGTAATTCACCAAGGAGATCGCATTTCGGCAGATGTCAACGATCAGAATTATGCTCTGTGGATTCGATCAAACAAAATGACGGATCGCCGAACTGAGCATGCCTCGGCTGACTGCACTCCAAATTAACACAGGCATGCCGCATGTGAGGGAGAGGTTGTCGCGAGTACTACTCAAGTCAGAATCTGCTTTTCGACGATCAGGATAGCGCGATGAGGATTCACTTTCTTACTGGGGCATGCGCGGGTTACAGCGCATGGTCTGGCAGACAATCTGAAACAGGTCCGATCAACGCTACCGCTCAATTTTATGCCCGTTTGAAAGAGTGCAACAAAGGTTTCAAGCGTAACCATAGTCGATCAGGGAAATGATACACATATGGGCCTCGCGTACCGTCGAAGGCTCCCATAAAAAGAAGTATTGAGCCATGCCACAGGTGAAAAATCCAAACGAAACTAGTTCGTCCTCATCAAAAAAGCAGTATCGACCGCATAACGAAAGCCCTGATATGCAAACAACCGAGCATGTGGGCGGCAGGTACGAAAATGTCGGTGATGGGGAACGGCTAATGACCGCCTTACTCGGGGGTGGACTCCTCATGCTCGGCCTTAAAGGGAGATCAGGTGTGATGGGAGGCGTGACGGCCCTGACGGGACTTGCGTTATTGAATCGCGCTGCGAGTGGCTATTGTCCGGCTTACCACGCCATGGGGATCAGTACTCGTGACCGGAGTGATACCTCGTTGTTAGGCCGGCCGAAAGTCCATACTGATCGAGCGATCAAAATCCAGCAATCCACGACGATTCAGCGTTCCGCTCGTGATCTCTATCTTTACTGGCGTCAAGTAGAGAACCTGCCTAACGTCATGAGTCATATCCGAAGCGTCGTGGCCATCAACGAGCACCAATCGCATTGGATCATGGAAACGTTACCCCTTACGCGAAAAATCGAGTGGGACGCTGAAATCATCAATGAAGTCGATAATGAGCGGATAGGTTGGCGAACGCTGAAAGGAGCGGTCGTTGAACATGCGGGTTCCGTCGTGTTTGCAGCGATAGGGGAAGCCACCACTAAAGTGACCGTCACGCTGCAGTATGATCCGCCCGGAGGGTCGTTTGGCGCCGCCCTGGTCGCACTGTTTGGCCAAGACCCTGCCAAGAGAATTGGAGAGGATCTCGCTCGCTTTAAAAACGTGATGGAAAAGGGAGGCAATGCGTAGGTTGTCTCCATTGGTGAGTTATCACGAGGTCTTTCGGGTTCACGTATGACATGGAACGATTGTATCCCACACACGGATCCTTTGGATTCAGCGGAAGCCTCAAGACCACCAGAAGAACATTTAGGCATTGTGTGGCCGTT
>JBBRRN010000451.1:0-3382 GCA_038200685.1 Nitrospirales bacterium | reverse complement strand
GTGCCGCGAAGTGCGTCGGTGAGTTTGTCCTGTTCTTCAATCGACGCCAGAATCGCCGCACGGCGCAGCTCCAATTCACGGAGATAGAGCAGGCGTTCTTCCAACGTGCGCAGATGGGTATCATCCAGGTTGCCGGTCACCTCCTTGCGATAACGCGCGATAAACGGCACGGTTGAACCCTCATCGATCAGGGCGACCGCGGCCGCGACTTGATGCGGTCCGACGCCGAGTTCCTTGGCGATGAGTGGAATGATCTTCAGTTGCGCTGCGTCTGACACTGTCTGAGTCGTTGGAGAAACCATCTGTATCTGTGACCGATCTTTCCGAAAGCGGCATTACGCCAAGTGTCGGCCATGCAGAATCATGCGCGCTTTCTAGTTGTTAAGGTGCGTGGTAGGTCGTGTTTCGTGGAATCAGTTTATACACTGCAGGCATTAGGAAGCTGATGTTGAGTGTACTGCAAAAAGATCCGCGTATCCACCTCATCTATCTCGGAACCATACATACAACTGCCGAGAGTTGTCCATCCGCCGCGGAAAAGGAGTCCCTGCGGCAAGAATTGCCCTCTTCCGGCGGAATGTACAGACGCAAAGCCTCGCCATCATCTGGCGCCAGACCGTCTAGCAGTAGAACGTAACACCCGCAGAGTGTGTGACAGCAAGAACTGACCGCTCAGTTATGTGAAACACCTACATTGGGAACTGGCTTTGAGGCCCTCCCGAGCTTGAAATACAGCTACCATGGACCCTTACCTCACGTGCCCACGTCGATCACATTGCGCCCACTCTCAGGGGTAGGTTACAGTGACACCTGACTGAGTTGGAGAAGCCTGTAATGGAACGAGTGCCTGCCACGATAGAAGAACGGTCGTTGCTGAACCACCCAGGCGCGATCCTGCTCATCTCCTGTTATGAACTCGGGCACCAACCTATCGGGATCGCTCAGCCGATGGGATTTCTCGAACAGGCCGGATTTGCGCCGGTCGGGCTCGACATCGCGGTTGAGAATATGGATGAATCGGCCCTCCGGCGTGCGCGGTTTGTCGGCATCTCGGTACCCATGCACACGGCGCTCCGGCTGGGGGTGCGGGTGGCCGAGCTGATTCGGACGATGAATCAGGACTGCCACATCTGTTTCTATGGACTCTACGCCTCGATCAATGCGGAATATTTGCTCCAAAGGCTGGCCGATTCTGTGGTGGGCGGAGAGTATGAGATCCCGCTGGTGTCACTCATCGAAGCGCTCGATCGAGGGCAGCCAATCAACCTTCTCGAAGGGGTGAGTTCTCGAAACCGATTGGTCAGCCCCTCGCTGAAACGTGGCTATGCCTCAACAGCCTCGACGGTCCCGCATCCAATTCCAAGTCGCAGCGGACTCCCGATGTTGGACCACTATGCTCGGCTCCAGCAGAATGGTACGGAGCGGTTGGTCGGATACGTCGAGGCCAGTCGTGGATGCCTCCATCACTGTCTCCATTGCCCAATCGTGCCCGTCTATGACGGGCGTTTCTTCCTCGTCCCGGAATCCGTCGTCCTGGAGGATATTCGACATCAGGTGCAGGCGGGCGCGACGCACATCACGTTTGGCGACCCGGATTTTTTGAACGGGCCGGGGCATTCCCTGAGCATCGTTCGCGCCATGCACAAGGAATTCCCTGAGGTGACCTTTGATTGCACCGCGAAAATTGAGCACCTCTTGAAGCGCCGCACGCTGATGCCAGATTTGCGCGCACAGGGCTGTCTGTTCGTGATCTCCGCCGTTGAATCGTTCAGAGATTCTGTTCTGGATCTGCTTCAGAAGGGACATACAGGCACTGACGTGATTGTGGCGCTCGACATTCTGCGTGAGGCCGGCATCGCCCTTCGCCCATCGCTCGTGGCTTTCACGCCCTGGACTAGCCTGGACGATTACCTGCATATGTTGGACATGGTAGAAAAACACGACCTGATCGACGCGACCGATCCGGTACAACTGAGCATTCGCCTCTTGGTTCCCCCAGGGTCGGCGTTGCTCGACAAGACTGACATTCAGCGGTTTCTTGGCCCTCTGGATCAGGCCGGCTTTCAGTATCCCTGGACGCACCCGGATGAGCGGATGGATCGGCTGCATCAGGCCGTACGTACGATCGTGGAAGCCAACGCCAAGGAAGAGGAAGATGCCATAGTGACCTTTGGTCGTATTCGAGCGATGGCCGATGACATAGCCGGCCGCCACGCGGAGTCCTCGACTCGAACAAGGGTGCACAGGCTAGATCGCCCGAAGCCGCCTCGTTTAACGGAATCATGGTTCTGTTGCGCAGAGCCGACGACCCAGCAGTTCAGACCGCTAACAAAAAATGAGCACGGAGAAATATAGAATTACTTTAATTACATATGGTTGACAGGAGAACATAAAGTGAAAAATGAACTCATGACGCAAGGTATGCAGATCCAGGAACTGTTAGGACTAAAGCTACCGGCAGTGGCCATCGCGTTTAGAGACACCCCCCCGGCGGGCATTCCACGAGTCACATCTCCTACAGCAGCAGGATGCGGCTATTGGAAGTTGGCAGCTGAAGGTCAGGTCTTCTATACGGAGGCATCGGATCACTATACCTGTCCAGTCGGGGCCCATACCCACGGGATAGATCTGCCGCCACAGGTCGCGACTGAGCTGAACGGTCTGGTGCAGACCATGGTGGGGATGCAGTATCTCACGATGGCGGACATTCCCATGATCCCGCGTCGCCAAGGGACCTTTCATGTATCCGTGTATGCGCCACTCGCGCAGGCTACCTTCACTCCGGATGTGGTGTTGGTCCGCGGGACCGTCAAGCAGCTGATGCTCCTGGCCGAGGCGGCACAGGCAGCGGGAATTGCCGGTGGTGGCGCAACGATGGGACGACCGACCTGCGCCGTGCTGCCGGAATCACTGCAATCTGACACGACCGCCACCAGTTTTGGCTGTATTGGAAACCGCGTCTATACCGGACTCGGGGACGATGAAGGCTATTACGCTATTCCCGGTGCAAAGGTGGCCGCTGTGGTCCAGAAACTGGCGATCATCACCGAGGCCAATCGTCAGCTGGAACAGTTTCATCAAGCACGTGCGAGAACAACAGGATGCTGAAAAAGTCCGCCAGCGGCGTTCTCACATCGTTCAGATCCTCAACGTACCCCAGTGGGTACGCCTCGGCCCTTCACTCGCTGCGGCCTTGCTGGACGGCCTTTTTGAGCATCCTGGGGTAGCATCTTATTATCCTATACCTGCGGACCGGTGAATATCAGCCCTACCACAATAATGTTGCCGCCGCCTGCGAAGAGATCACGATGCCGAGACTGTTGCTGCTCCTGCCAACGAGGACCTATCGAGCCGAAGCCTTCCTCGCGGCAGCGCGCTGCCT
>JBBRRN010000450.1:0-3392 GCA_038200685.1 Nitrospirales bacterium | reverse complement strand
TCTGTTCCGACAGGAACAACCGGTACTGGTCCATACTCATACATCGAAGGCTGGTGTGTTGGGCCGAGTGGCGGCTTGGTTCGCGAGGGTGCCGGTCATCGTCCATACGCCACACGGGCATGTGTTCTACGGCCATTTCAGTCCATCCCGTTCCTGGCTGTTTCTTCAGGTCGAACGAGGGCTGAGTGTATTGACGGATCGGCTCATTGCACTGACAGAAGCCGAACGGCACGATCATCTCGATCGGGAGGTCGGTAAGCTCGACCGGTTCGCTGTGGTTCCGAGTGGGATCGACCGTGAGCGATTCGGGAGGGCAAGAGCTCAGGGGAAACAACAGCCGGACTGGTTTGGCTGTCCAGCTGGGTCGCAGATCGTTGGATCGGTCGGGTGGCTTACCGACATTAAAGGTCATCAATACCTGATCGAAGCCGTCTCCAAGTTGAAACAGGATTTTCCCTCCCTTCATCTTGTGATCGTTGGGAGTGGAGATCGACATGATGCACTTCTTCAGCAAGCGGAATTGGCCGGTCTTGGTGATGCGGTGCATTTCCTGGGTCACCGGGATGATGTCGAGTCCTGTCTGGCCGGGATGGATCTGTTTGTGTTGCCTTCGCTCAATGAAGGGATGGGGCGTGCGCTGGTCGAAGCCATGTCTGCCGGGTTACCGGTGATTGCCTCCCGTGTCGGTGGTATTCCGGCCGTCATCAGCCACGAGCAAACTGGTTTACTGGTGCCTCCTGGTAATGCTGGTGCGTTGGCGGATGCCATACGGCGATTACTCGATCGACCGGATTGGGCTCAGCAATTAGGCCTGGCTGCGGGCCGTAGCATAGACAGCCGATATGGTTCGCGTTCAATGGTTCGCGCGATTGAATCAATTTTCGCAGAGGCGCTCAGTGCTCGCGGGTAAGAATAAGGAAGAGATGAATCGTACCTGTCGATTGATACTGGCGTTCGTGATCATGGCGTCATCGCTGCCGGGTTTTGGTGTGCGAGCACAGGCATCGGAAGAGCGGCAGCAGTTGCTGGCTACGGTACATGTTCATAGTTCTGCCAGCACCGGTGAATTGACCGTTGAGGCGTTGGCTGAACGGGCGGAACAACTCGGCCTGGATGCGCTGATTCTGTCCGATAATTTTTCTCTCCGGTATGAGTATGGACTGTGGCCGTTGCCGGGTCTTTTAAAGCAACACGTCAGTTTTCCCTCTGTACTGGAGTATGGAATCGAACGGTACTTGGACGAGATCGCGGCAGCGCAGAGCCGTCACCCGAAGCTGATCATCCTACCCGGAGTCGAGGTCGCCCCCTATTACTATTGGACCGGCTCGATTTTGGAGCGAACGTTGACGATGCATAATGCTCAACGCAATCTTCTGGTGATCGGTCTGACCAAGCCGGATGATTATCGATCCCTTCCTGCGAGCGGAAATACATCGTCCTATACCTTCGATTTGCGAGGAGCGGTGAATGGTGTGCCGATGTTGCTGGCTATTCCAGCCGTCTGGTTGTGGAGGCCGCTCCGACGCGATCCCCATCGGCGATCGCTCCGGCGGGCTATCGCCTGTATTCTGATCGTCCTTGCAGTGGCGCTGGTGGCGAATGCCTGGCCCCTGAGCCAGCCTGCGTTTAGTTCATATGATGATCGGTTGGGGTATCGTCCCTATCAGGCCCTGATTGACGATGTGAGGGCGAAGGGTGGGCTTGTTTTTTGGTCGATGACAGAAGCACGAGACTTTCATGAATATGCTGCTGGCCCGTTAGGAACTGTTACCGTTAAGACGGAGCCCCATCTTGAGTCGTTGCTACAGACGACGGGGTATACCGGCTTTGGGGGGCTCTATCAGGATGGACGAACAGGCGTGAAGCCAGGTGAAATGTGGGACCGGTTGCTTCAATTGCCCACAAGTGAACAGAGCTCGCCCCCTGTGCTGATCGGGGAACTGGCGTTTCATGGATTCACGGATACGGGGAAAGACTTGCATCGACTTGTGACGGTGCTTTGGGTGAAAGATCGGACAGCTGCCGGTGTTCTTGAGGCGCTTCAGTCCGGTCACTCCTATGCGGTGGGGGATGGCGATCAGTATGTTCAACTTCGATTAGATGAGTTTCGAGTGGTATGCCAAGGTGGAACCAAGTCGGCATTGGTCGGTGATAGGCTTGATCCAGGTGGGGCACGCGATCTCATGGTCCGCCTCTCTGTCACGGCAGTCGATCGTGGCCGCCATCCTGTGAACGTGAGGGTGATCCGTTCCGGTCAGGTCCTTGCTCAGTTGGCTGGTGAAACACCGTTTCATGTCGACTGGCCTGACACAAGCGCACCAATCGCAGAGCGGATGACCTATCGAGTGGAGATCACCGGCAGTGGTGAACTCTTGAGTAACCCGATCTTTGTGGAGCCGATTCTCGCACTGCGGGCATCTCGCTGAGGCTCATTGATGCGCGTCACGATTCATCAACCACAGTATCTACCCTGGCTTGGGTATCTGGACAAGATCGATCAGGCGGATCTATTTATCGCCTTGGATTCAGTGCAGTTCAAGAAGAACGAGTGGCAAAATCGCAATCGAATCAGAACGGCGGGCGGTTGCCAATGGGTGACTGTACCGGTCCTTCATCGATTTGGCCAACTGGTGAAAGATGTCCGGATCAATCAGACGGTGAATTGGCGAAGCCAGCACATACATGCGATCGAGATGCAGTATGTACGGGCGCCATTTCGCGACCGCTACCTTCCGGAATTGCTCAACCTCTATGCGAGGCCATGGGAGCGGTTGCATGAGCTGAATATGGCGGTGATTCGTTGGCTGCTTGAGGTATATGGAATTACGACGGTCGTTCGTTGTGCGTCTGAGTGGGAGGCGCGTGAAGAGCCTACCGATCGATTGATTGATCTTTGTTATGCCGCCGGCGCATCGGGATATCTCTCAGGTCCGGGCGGGGAGCAATATCTGGATGTGATGCGATTTGAATCGTCGGGATTGAAGCTGGAGAGGCAACAGTTCCACCATCCGATATATCGGCAAGTCTATGAACCATTTATTCCGGCGATGTCGGCCATCGATCTGTTGTTCTGTTGCGGCCCGGACGCGCTGACGCGACTGCGCGGTGCACGGGTAGGTCAAAACGCGGTTACGGCAGCGTAGCTCCAAGCGAGGGGAATGAAATGGCAAACGAACGTAGAGTGCCAATGCGGATCCTGGCAATCGGCGCCCATCCGGACGATATTGAAGCCGGGTGCGGAGGAACATTGCTCAAGTATGCGCAAAAGGGGCATCGTATTTTTCTGATGGTCATGACGGCGGGTGATAAGGGTGGCTCGAGCGGGGTACGAAAGCTCGAGCAGGAGCAATCGGCGAAGCAATTGCGGGCCGAGAAAATTTTCTGGGGTGGGT
>JBBRRN010000449.1:0-3399 GCA_038200685.1 Nitrospirales bacterium | reverse complement strand
CTACTGGCTCGCCCGTATGTTGGAGGGAGGAGAGGACCCGAAATTTATCGCCCGCCGCATGGTTGTGTTTGCCTCAGAGGATGTGGGAAATGCAGATCCGATGGGCCTGGTGGTTGCGGCTGCGGTGGCTCAGGCTGTACAGCTTGTGGGGCTCCCGGAGGCGCAGATCAATTTGGCCCAAGGGACAACCTACCTCGCGAGCAGGCCTAAAGATAATGCCTCCTATATCGGGCTGCTTGAGGCTATGGAAGACGCAAAATCCCATGGAAATCTTGGGGTTCCGCTCCATTTACGGAATGCCGTGACCTCGATGATGAAGGGATTTGGATATGGAAAGGGCTATCGCTATGTCCACGACGATCCCCAGGCCAAGACGCAAGACCACCTCCCTGAACCACTCAAAGGGCGTCGCTATTACCGGCCTAACGACGCCTGACCAGGGCTCAATAGACTGTTGGACAAAGATTTCCTATCGGTTATACTTCGGCCTATGAAGCGGCAGAATCCGAAACCGAGGACAACAATCGCCGCCACGAACGAACGGCGCAAGTTTGTTCGTTCGACGTTGGTTGGTTCCGCGCTCATTTCACCGAAGAGTGGCGCCAAGGCGATTACGGCTGTGTTGGATAACGTCAATAAAGTCGGCGCAGGGTTGCACACGAAAGAGAAACTGGAAATGGCTCAGCCGGTGACGGTGTCGATTGCGTTTCTCGATTCGGATGGTGCAGAGCAGATGGAAAAGCTTGACGGGAAAGTCGCCTGGGTGAAGCCGTGGGAAAAGGGGTTTCTGATCGGCGTGATCTGGGATGAGCTGGTGACGAAAGAGAAGTACCGCTGGTTGTATTATTACTTGGAAGAAACGGCCAAGTCTTCTGTATAGCTGGATGCTGAAAAATATTTTCAGCGTCGTTCTCGCATCGCTCAGATCCTCAACGTACCCCAGAGGGTACGCCTCTGGTCTTCACTCGCTGCGGCCTGGCTGGAAAGAGTTTTGAGCATCCTGCTGTCTGCTAGGCGAACGCCGTTAACTTCTGTTTGACGTCTTCCAGCTCAGCCGAGAGCGTTTCCCACCGGGCGGTGAGTCGTACGAGATCCTTCTTCCATCCGTCGTATTCCGTTTGGAGCACGCTCCACTTGGTAGATTCATTTTTGTAGAGTGCCGGGTCGGCCAATTCGAGGTCCCGTGTTTTGATCTTGCTCTCATAGTCGGCGATCTCGGCTTCAGCCCGCGCCACCTGCTTTTCCAGACGGGCCTGGGTTTTGTTCAAATCGCGGCGATCTCCGGCTGAGGGTTTGGACGGAGCTTGCGACGCCATGGCCCTGGTCGGTCCGACAGCCTTCCCGCGATCCACTCCTTTCAGGTCATCACTCGTTTCCTTGATGGATTCGACTTCCTGCGCTTTCTTCCATAAATAATACTCGTAGTCGCCTGAGAAGCTGCGGGCCTTGCCCTCTTCGATTTCAATGACGCGCGTGCAGACTCTGGTCAGAAATGTAGGGTCGTGGGAAATAAAGATGATCGTGCCAGGAAAGTCCGACAGCGCATCGGTGAGCATATCGACCGAAGCCGGGTCGAGGTGGTTAGTCGGCTCGTCGAGTAACAGGGTATTAGCCGGTTCGACCAGCATCCGTGCAAGCGCGACGCGATTGCGTTCCCCCCCGCTTAGTGCCTTGATCGGCTTCTTTTGATCGTCACCGGTAAACAGAAATGCGCCGGCAATCCCGCGGAGGAAGTTCGTTTCCGCTTGGCTGGACACTTCGGAAAGAGATTCGAGAATCGTATGCTCGGGATTCAAAGTCTCTGCCTGATGTTGGGCGAAATAGTGCAGCGTCACACCATGGCCGATCGACCTGACACCCTTGTCAGGCTCCAGCACTCCCGCGAGCATCTTGAGCAACGTGCTTTTCCCGGCGCCGTTTTCTCCCACCAGCGCGATGCGCTGACCCCGTTCGACTGAGCAATCCACTCGCTCATAGACGACTTTTTCCCCGTAGCGTTTTGCTGCGTCTTGGAGTTCAAGGACCTGCCTACCGCTCGCTGTGGGGAGAGGAAACTTGAACTTCACCCGCTTGGGGTCGCGCTTGATCTCAATCATCTTGACCTTATCAAGTTGTTTGATGCGCGATTGGACTTGGCTGGCTTTGTTCGCTTGGTAGCGGAAGCGATCCACAAAGGTTTGGACCCGCGCGACCTCTTTCGCCTGCCGCCCCGCGGCGGCCTCACGCTGCGCATCCCGCTCTGCGCGGATCTTGATGAACGACGTATAGTTGCCCCGGTATTCTTCGATCTTATAGTGTCGGAGATCCCAGATATGCGTGACGACACGATCGAGAAACGCCGTGTCGTGACTGATGATCAATAGTGTCATCTCCGAGTTCAATAGAAACTGCTCGAACCAGCGCTGCGTCGGTTTGTCCAAGTGGTTGGTCGGCTCATCGAGCAGCAGTACATCAGGGTTGGTGAGCAACAGATGCGCCAAGGCGACACGCATCCGATAGCCGCCGGACAGTTTTTCGATCTGACGGCTGAAGTCGATCTCCGAGAATCCCAACCCCATGAGAATACGCTCGGCTTCATGTTCGGGGTACAGATCGCGATGAGTGGCGTCCAGCACGGTCTTGCCCGTGATAGTTTCGAGTTCCTGCGGGAGGTAGCCGATGCGGAGACGAGGACGCTTGCGGATGGTCCCCTTGTCCGGTGATTCTTCTTCGAGAATCATCCGGAAGAGCGTGGTCTTGCCCGCGCCGTTGGGTCCCACCAAGCCGACCCGTGAGCCTGGGCGAAGGTGCGCCGACGTATCCTGAAGCAGCACCCTCGTGGAGTATTGTTTGTGAACTGACTCGACTTGGAGCATGTACGTTTGAACAGGCTAGGGGAGCAAGGCTACAATGGAGAAATGAAAGAGATCAGTTCGGCGTCAGACCAGGAGCCAAATCCGAAAACTGCTTGTATTGCTAGCCCCTTACCCTGTGCCTCCCACCTACGGTTGAGATTTGGTGGAGCTGGCCGGGATTGAACCGGCGACCTCGTGAATGCCATTCACGCGCGCTCCCAACTGCGCTACAGCCCCATGTCGGTTGACTCGGGAAATCGAAAAACCCTTGTGAAACCGCGGTTATGCTAACACGGCCTCCCGCGGCAGTCAAGAAAAGTGGGCAGAGGGGGAGAGGCCTGGTTGGCCCGCCAGGTGCTCACGGAACCCCCACGATGAAGCGGTGGTCGTTCGACGTGTGCAGTTGGGGGCAAGCTAGGCCTCCCCTTGAAAGAAGATAACGAGCGAGCATGGAAGGGAAAGGAGTGGCCAGGTGCTCTTCTTGCTCGCAGAACGCGCACGATAAGAATGTGCTCGTTCGATGCGCGCAGTAAACGGCAGCCTCGGCCGCTCCTTTTTTAAAGCG
>JBBRRN010000448.1:0-3404 GCA_038200685.1 Nitrospirales bacterium | reverse complement strand
GTTGTCCGTCTTGGGCTGACCTGTCTGGCAGGCCTAACTACTAAGCAAGCGGGTCATTCGCAACATACGATTGTCTTGCGGTGCAGGATCCTAATATTCTTTCCAGTAGGTTGCAAATCGCCTTCCCTTAACCGCATAATTTTAATTGAGCGAGACGTTATCAGACAGCACGCTGAATCAGACGTGCTAGAGAATCCCAACATGATGATTTCTAGCGGTAACAAGACAACTGCACCATTCGACCAACTGATGCCGCAATTCCTATGCCATACACAATTTTTGCTGTTTGTGTGGAAATATGGCGATATAATCGCTCCCGACATCAATAGCTGTATCAAAATGGGTTCATGACGCATCAGGTTCGATACAGTGACCTCCACATACAAGGTCACAGGTAATATTGCGTTAATCCTTGATGTAGTGAATATACAAAGTCAGATCCCTGCGGCTTGGATCGACGCCCAGCCCGGATCCACTCTGCACAGCAAACGCCTGCCTGGTCACGATTTCCATGAAATGCGCGACTGAATGGGCGTGATCGTCAAGGCAATAGTGACGACGGGGAACGAAACACCCGCGCTTGTGCGCCTCACTCCGGCCAGCCCTGATCCGCGAAGCTGTAGGTACGATCGGCGCCGAGAATAATATGGTCAAGGATGGTGATGCCGATGAGGTCGCCGGCCTGACGGAGCCTGGCGGTGAGCACACGATCTTCTGAACTGGGCTCCGGGTCGCCGGATGGATGATTGTGCGAACAAATGATAGCGGCGCTATTCAGGAGGATAGCGGGTTTGAAGACTTCGCGCGGATGGACGATGCTGAACGACAGTGAGCCGATAGAAACGACGTTCACGCCGATGATGGCGTGTTTGGCGTCGAGACAGGCGACAAGGAACTGTTCACGATCGAGACCGTGAAAGAGGGGACGGAGTATGGTGGCTGCCCCCGTAGAATCGCGAATGAGAACAGGCGGATCTAGACGAACGTTACCCGGTATAAGCTGGAGCGTATAGCGCGGAATGAATAGCGGGTTCGTCACGTCCGTGCCGTTGACGATCGAGAGTGTGGGATTCTTCGGAATGTATCGTGTTGCCATGATGGAACCTCCCTGTTGTTGAACGCACTGGCTCTCTCGAAGAAGCTGGAGAGCCGGTGCAGGACAACGGGAAGAGAAAGGGTCGTGCTGGTCGACGACGCGTAGGCGGACGGGACGCGAGCAGCGGGCGTGACAGTGTGCTGGCGCGGCCGGTGCGCCCGAGAGCCGGAGCGCAACCAGCATGGCCCGGTGTGGTAGCGCGATGTTTTCGAGAAACCCCACCTCTTGGGGTATAGCTACGCCACCCGCTCTTCACTACTATGCGCACCCTTAGGATCGCTGATGATTCACAGCAAATGTGATGCTGTTTACACCACGTGACCCGACGGATCAGCGGATGGTCGGTTGCAGGAAGTGTCACCGACCCCAACGTACCGGGGCAGTCGGCCATGATCAGCGGGAGACGCTGAACCAGCGCGGCTTCAGTTCACGGAGCGCGGTTAATGGCAACCCGAGGTGCAGGTCGATCAGATCCGCATAGATCGATCGATCGAAGGCGTAGGCGAGCAGGTGAGGGATCTGTGCGCCGACGAGACGAGGATTGACCTCCACCAGATAGGGACCATGCTCGGTCATGAGGAGCTCCGTATGGGCCGCGCCCCAGTCGAACTGCAATAGGTCGAGGATCTGACAGACGTACGCGCGGATCATGGCGAGGTCGTATCGGTTGGAGGGGAAGTAGCCACCACGAA
Source organism: Nitrospirales bacterium (assembly GCA_038200685.1). Taxonomy (GTDB): domain Bacteria; phylum Nitrospirota; class Nitrospiria; order Nitrospirales; family Nitrospiraceae; genus Palsa-1315. The sequence continues at coordinate 1,616 of JBBRRN010000448.1, read as the reverse complement.
TGGCAAAGGAGGGTGGAGCAGCAAGTACCTGTGGCTGTACAGCCGGGAGAACGTGCCGGAGCGACGGCGCGAGGAGTTCACTGCCTTGAGGCGCCAGGCGCTCAAGGTGGGACGGGCGTGGGCGATCAAAGAGGCCGTGCGGTGTCTCTGGCACTACGTCTATCCGGCGTCAGGCTGGAAGTTCTGGAAGCGGTGGTACTTCTGGGCGACACACAGTCGGTTGGCGCCGATTCGCAAGACGGCGGAGACGATCCGCCGGCATATCGAGAACATCCTGACCTACTACCAACATCCGGTCACCAACGCGATGAGCGAGGGGCTCAACAGTAAGATTCAGAAGATCAAGAGCATGGCCTGCGGCTTCCGCAACATCGAGAATTTCAAGACGGCGATCTACTTCCACTGCGGCGGGCTCGATCTGTACCCATGCTGAACCCGGAAGCTTCGAATTAATAGGTAAAGAGATTCCAGAATTGAAAAATATCAAAACTGATCTGGGCGGTGCGCCCACATCACCAATCCTCCCCGCCCTCCCGAATCAGCCAGCAACCGGGCTCACCGGCACAGTTGCCGTGCCACAAGTAAAGTGAGCTGCCCCCGATCTTTCGTCTTCCCCGAGTGACGTATAATCGAACTCACCATGAAAGGGAAGACGAAATGATGATACCGAAGCAGCCATACGCGACCGATTTTAAGAAATTGTCAGTCAAGCGAGTGAAAGAGGGTTACTCCACGGGAGCGGAGGCCAAGGAACTGGGACTGATTGAACAGCCGCTTACATTTTTCTGGCCGAGCACTAGTAGCGTGTGTTCACGACCAATCCGATCGAGTTGCCCTTCGCGGCGGTGCGCGATCGCACTACACGCACGCGTGATTGCGTGTCGCGCCCGACGTTCCTTGGGCTCGTTTTCAAGCTGATTGAAGAAGAAGAAACGTCATGGTATAGAATTCGCCTCGCTGATAAGGTCGGCGTATTGCTGAGCAGCGTGACGTTCAAGGATGCGATAGAGGCACAAGACAATCCGCCTGAACAACAGAAACTCACGGCCTGAACAGCGATGCTTCACGTGAGGCCGGCACCGGATTTGACTATATCTCGGGTCCGGTTCTCGGATAAGGTGGCCTCTGTGGGCCAAACCGATCTGAATCAGTAGAATCTCCGGATTCTTGGCACTCTGCTTAACCCGCTCCGAGGAGGATCCCGATGCCTACCAGAAGAGTCATGGTATCTCCAACCACCACGTCCATTGCATCCTACGTTAAGAAGAATGCCATGCACGTTAAGACATCCCAAAAGCATACGCACCAGAAGAATGAGAGCGTACGGGAGGCGGATCACAAAGGGCACCATATTATTGTCAGAACGCGTTATGAAATTGAGGTGGACGGGCACATGGTGAGGGGCCACATGGGCGTAACGAACGACGGGCAAGTTCACTATCATCCACTGCCGAATTTGTCATTTACCTCAGCCATTGACCTCGTAAAACAGCTTATTGATACGTTCCCCGACGATTTTTCCACACAGGGTACTGGCTCGATGGGCGGCATGAAGCTGAAGAAGACCAAGACGGGTTCCACACATCACTAGGAGTTGACGATGGCTATTACGCGAC
>JBBRRN010000447.1:0-3436 GCA_038200685.1 Nitrospirales bacterium | reverse complement strand
GTAATCGTACGGTGTAGATCCAGATTATCCAACGGCGTCCGCACAGAGACGAAGGGTTTATCGTATGTCAGGGATTGAAGTGCGACGGGATCGGTGTGCGTCGTCAAATACAAAAGGGGCATCCGTAATTGTTCAATGAGGCGCTGCGTGGATTCGTGCCGAGCCAGCTCAGTTTGTACCGACATACTCATGATCACGAGATCGGGACGAAGTGCCTCGACCCGTGCAAGAAGGGTCTCGCCGGAATGGACCCCCTCGTAGACGATATAGCCTAACGTCTCCAGCCTCTGTTGAATATCCGTGGCGATAGACTCGTCGTCTTCGAGCACAAGGATTCGAGTGGCAGACATCTGCGTCCTCCCTACACAATTTATGAATAAAGGGACACGGTCATATCGGCCAACCGCTGACCCAAGCGTCCCCAATGCGATGTCGCAATGGGTGGCGGGAGGCAACCGACGCCTGACTCTCGCATCGACAATGAAGCTCTGCTGATCATAGTTGCTTAAGCAAGCACCCCTAAATGTTAGGAACAATACACGATTGCTCACTTTTTAGGAAGTGGTTGACGGACGGATTACGGGAACAGGATAACACTGAGAGAGGGACCGGTGATAAGGACCGGCGGCTCACCAGACTCCGAATTCGACTCCTGAGGAAAGGACTTGGCTGTCCAGACACGCTAGGATTTAAAGGCATTCTCGGCCTAATGAATTCCTATGAGCATGTCGCCGCCCATCTTGAACCTGATTTCCAATGCCAGTCTTCTAGGTAATCCAGTGTCAGATAGGGGATTACATGCTGTAGTCTCCTCGGCCCTATCGTTTCTGTTTTTTTGCCTCTACCAAGAAATATTTTCAGAGAATGGTGTGTGTTCGTGTTCGTCAGTGGCGAATCCTGCTTGTTGCTGTCCAGACTCCTTACGGCCCTCTCATCAATCTTCTGTCACCGATCACGTGCGCTCTTGCATCTGGCGCGGTCTTTCGTGGTATGAGTACAGAAGATACCTAAGCACAGTTCGTTTGCATATGAGGTTCCCATTCCCGTCATGATCCTATCCTGCCAGGGCCTCCAGGTTCTTCCTGATCTGAACTGATCGCTCCAGACCTGAACAGGATTCTTTCTATTCACGCGCGGGTCTCGGTATGGTCCGGGCCATGCGCACGACAACTTGTGAGAGGACACGCATGAAGACCAGCTGGGTGACGGTCGAACAACTCGCGGCGGCGCTGCAGCTGAGCGTGGTGAGCATCCGGCGGGCCTATCGCAACGGCGAGATCCCGGTGAAGCGGATCCTGCGGATGGTGCGGTTTGACTTGGCCAAGGTCAAACAAGCGATGCAACGGAACGGACAAGACCGAACACGACGAGTTACGACGAAGACAGAAGCGCCCCGCGCGACCGCCGGCAAACGCCGGCGGCGCGCCAAGCCGAACAGCCCCCGTTCGGTAAAACGGGGGCGGAATTTCCACGGTTCCTAATGGAGGATCTCATGAGTAGCTGGACCTGTGTACTCGGTTGGTTTCGCTTCACCGTGCCTGACTCGACGGCAGATGAAGTCATGTCACGAGTCGGTGGGGAGTGGATCAAGGATAAAAAGGGTTTCCTGGGCTATCGGCAAGGGTGGTTGTCACGCGGGCCTGCGGGTGGGTTAGGCCGGATAGGTACTGGTGCGAGTTGGTCTCCTCGTGAAGTGCACGTCGATCTGTCTCAAGAGTTGATCAGTGCCTGGACCTATCAAAAATTTCACGAGATGGCCACGTGGGTCTTTGAGCAACACGGCCATTTTGGCCGCATTGACGTGGCGCTTGATGACCGCAACGGCGTGATCGATGTGGATCGAATCTATGCATCAGTGAAGGCCGGCAATTGTGTCTCCCACTTCCGTCAATCCCGCTTGATTGCTGGTCTCGATGTGGGTTCGGGGTCGGACACTGGGAAGACCCTCTGCATGGGCTCCCGCCAGTCAGACACCTATCTTCGGATCTACGATAAAGCGGCGGAACAACGGTCGAAAGAGAAGCCGATCGAGGGCACCTGGATTCGGTGGGAAATGGAATGGAAATCAGAACGGGCCGATGCCGTGGGCATGGCCCTGTCCGGACTGGATCAGGACTCCTTCCAGAAATACATTGTCGGGGTGTTTCGCAGTGCCTTGGATTTTCGTGATTGTACGCGCGCGGATGATCCCAAGGATCGCTATTACGCGCCGTTATTGGATTGGTGGAAGGTCCTGACCGAAGGGATGCAACGGGCCCGGTTAGAGATTGCCAAATCGGTGCAGAAGATCGAAGACGTGAAGCGGTGGGCAGAGAAGAGCCTCGCGCCCATGTTGGGGCTGCTCTGTGCGCATCCAGAGGCCGGTGAGAAGTGGTTGGTCGGCGTGATTGTGGAGGGGGTGGAACGATGGGGCGGCAAACAGTTGGGGTTGCTCGCCAGCGGCCAAGAGGCGCGGCGAGTACGGAATCGGATGCGGGCGTGGGATCCCAGAAACGGGTTCTCTGCCGGCTCTGTCGAACCGGTGTCCTAAGGCTTTACATGTGCGGGCCGCGGTTGCGTGGCCGGTGTCAAGCGTGCGGCATCGTGTTCGTGTTTCTGTGGTCCTGTTATCGACAGGGCTGGTTTCAATGGTCCGAACGAAGGGAGACCGCATGTCAAAGTTTGTCGCGAACTGCGTGGTGATGGGAGTGAAGTCCAAACCGAGTCAGGATGGGACGCGGACCTATCGGACCGCGATGCTCTACTTCGATGACGATACGACGAGCCTGGAGGCGAGTATCTCCGACGAGCATGAGCATCTCTACAGGCTGATGGAGGCCAACAAGATGAAGCCCTGTCACCTCACGGTGAATCTCCGGGAATACAAGGGTCAACGGTTCATCGATGTGCTCGGCTATGCACCCACTGGTGCTGTGGCCATTCCACCGGCCAGTAAGTAGCGCAGCCGGACTAGAGGAGAAGGGGACGAACGATGGTCTGGACGGTCCTGACCGTGGGGCAGCAGCTCGAATTCGCGGCGTTGTTCGTCCTCTGTTTCCTGATGGGGATCGTATGCGGAAAGCAGTAGTCACACTCAAAAAGGGACTCTATCTCCTCCTCACGGAGATCATCGCCCTGTATTTGGTGGCGTTCCCTGTCTATGCCTTTCAAGTTTCCAGTTCGTCAACCGGGTATGTCCGCGTCGCGAGTGCCGCAGCGGTCAGTGCGTACCAAGTGGCCCAACGGGCCGCGTTCACGGGTGCCGTGGCCTCGGCCATCTCCGCGCCGACGGTGGCCTCGGTGGCGGTGCGACTCGCCACGGGGCCGGTCGGCTGGGGGCTCCTCGGGGTGTCGGCCGCCCTCACGTTGGCCGGGATGTACTACTCGTCCCAAGACGTGCAAGCGGTGAAAACGGCAGCCCTCGCAGCGGCGCCTCCACTCGGGACGCGCAGCGATG
>JBBRRN010000446.1:0-3438 GCA_038200685.1 Nitrospirales bacterium | reverse complement strand
GCGGCGGCCCCGGCGGCTCTGGCCGAGGCCCTCGCAGCGGCCGCTTCTCTCGCATTTGCCAATCTGTCATAAGTTTTCGTAAACTCGTGGGTGCCCCAATCTTACGCTTACAGCTGCGGCAAAGGTTTCTGCGATTTGGAGAACTCGTCCCCGATGTACTTTCTCGTCTGTGCAATCCTTCCTCGGAGCTGCTCATTATTGGTGGACAAGTCTAGCTGACGGAGTACAAATAGGGCGGTTCTTGGCTCTGCATTGGGACCGGGTGTCTCATCGACGAAGGCCATGTTGAGCACTGCAAGCACAATATCGATTTGGGAGGGGCTCAAAGTATTGCCCCCTACCACTTTGGTGACCATTACAGCCGCCACATCTCCGGTGCCGCCGACCAGGATATCATCATGCCCCTCCGTTATTCCTTGATAGATCATCCTGCGAATAACGTCCTCCGCCGTAAGAGTTCCTTGAGGTTGACCTGTCGCCACAGGCACCAGACATAAGAAAGAGACAATAAGAATCGTACGTGACCGCACCTTTTCACCTCGATGCTGAAACATCAATGCCATTGCTAATGGTGCCGTGCCCAGTTGTCGTCCCAGTTGTGGTTCCCGAAGCGGTCCAAGTCTGACTTCTAACCGAGTACGGGGTTGTACCTAAGATCATCGTAATGTTCTGGGTAGCGGTGTTGGAGAACGTAAACTGGGCGCACGTACCGAAAGGAACGTCGTGAAATGTTCCATCTGCTGCCGTGGTTAAGCCACTGGTTGGATACCCGGGCACTGGTCCGATGTTACTGTTGAAGGCTCCGCCGCCAAAGAAAATACCCTGTTCGTGCGGCGTCATATTTGAAGCTCTTATGGGCTGAGGCGGGATTTGTTGATCCAAAACTTGGTATTTAATGTCTACCCTGATCCCGGCCCAGAAACTCCCCAAGCAGCCGTGCGCACCGGATGTTCCGTCGGGTAGTACAGAAACGGAAACAAGTGCGAGTGATGTTGGTTGCTGAATTAGTCCGCTGCTGCTGGCGAAGTAGGGACTGTTCGGGCAGGGGGTGTGGGATTGTGCCGGACAGTCTGCGTGAACATCTAGCAGCGTGGCGTTGGCGCGGGCGGCGAATGTTCCCGGGCTGACACCACTAAAATTTCCAATCCCCTGTGAGGTAGCGACGTTGGTATTGCCGCTGCTCCACGTCACGATGACACCGTTCTGCGGGAAGCTCGTGCTGACATTGTGCCAGAGGTTGTCCTGTCCAAATGCCCACGCCTGAAAACTCGCAGTACCGCCGACAGCGGCAAAAAACGTACTGGAATTAAAAGGCAAGACCTTGAAATTGGTGTACCCGAAACAGCCTGGGCAGGTATTTCCGCAGGTAGCCGTGGACACGTTAAAAATCCCTACGGCGACTCCGATGTTTATCCATTCGGGATATCCAGAAGCTCCTGAAAGGGTGGACGTTCCATGTAAAGTGCCGGCAGGTATCTTGTTCCCGTCCGCATCTGGCTGCTGAGTCACTATGACTTCACTCAGGTTAACCATCGCAGAACCGCCTGGCTTCAGGTGTATCGGAAGCTTATACCGCCCGCCATCAAAGAAGAATGTGACCAGCAAGTCTTGATCGTTTTCGCCTAAATTGAGCAGACTCATCATCGTGTCATTTCCGCCAGACACGTCCCACGCCTTCAGATCCTTGGCCTGACTCTTGCCCACGGTTTGCATGTTGACTTCAAAAACGAAATTCTTCGTCTGGTCGATGCTTCCGTTGGCCATGATAACGTCACTCGGTCCACCCTGATAGGAGAATGTTAGGTTAATCATGCCGTTTAACTGGGGCAGAGCCAGTTCGCTTGAGAGTTCTTCGGGAGTCCAGTGCCTTGCCTGCCCGGCGGCAAGCGCCAGCGTTTTCAGCGTACTCTTTTGCACGTCCGCGCCTTGCATGTAATAAATAGTCGGGAAAACCAAGATCGGTCGTACCGAAGTGTTTCTCAAGGCGAGATATACGCCAAATTGAGTGCGTGAAGGGAACTTCATCATAGGATCGGGTGTGCCATACATAAGTCCGACACTGGAAACGGCGATGGTGGAAGGCTGCGGGTCGGGTGAGATTGTAAGAAAGGGGATTTGCGCGGAATAGCCCTCGCGGGGATTTTCGAGGCCGCCCGCAAGTGCGATTACCCCCTCGTTGCCAAAATAGCTTACACGGACCCCGCCGGATAAACCCTCACTGTTCTCAAGCAGGTCGAAATTACGCGTTTGGTTGGGTTGTAGGTGCATGGTCGTTTCACTTTCAAAAGCGCCATAGTCGGAGAGGATCTGAACTCGGACGTTTATGGGTCGTCGGGCGGTATTGATCAGAGCGAGAAATCCTTTGACGCCACGATCCTCTTTCCACCACAGGCCTTCTTGGACAGTACTGGCCGCACCATGTTGCATCGCCATGGGCTTGCGAAGTTCGAAATTGAAATTGAGGCTTCGCTTCGCGTCTAGATTCTGAACCATCGCACTCGCGGCACCGGGCCAATGCCAAACATACTTTACGGCGGCACTGCCATAGTCTGAAAAATGGTTATTGATTTCATCGGGAGCTACGCTTAGCGCTGCGCGGATATCGATAGAGTAGACGCCCGCGGGAGGAAGCGTCACTGTCGGCAATTGGTATTCTGTACCATCGGCGGAGTAGAGGATTGGCGTCACTGGAAGCCCCAAGTTCTGTAGAGCATTCGTGATGATAAGGGTCGGCTCGAATGTGTGATCAATCCGGAAGAAACCACCAGCAATTGTGTGCTTGGCCAGCGGCGTATTGTAGGTGGTCTCTGGTTGAGTGCTCGACGGGTGGCTAGACTCTGTGCTCCTGGGCCCTGCCTGAAGACTGGTAAGGCGGTTAGGTGCTATGTCCAGAGACGCCGTTACTAGAAACCCAGCCGTAAGGATGGCGATGATCAGGGTAGAGTTCGACGAGACACGATTTACACCCATGCAGCCTCCGGGACCAGAGACTTGACGTTAACTCCCGCGATTCATCATCGCGGTGTGAGAGTCTTCTATGTTAAATTATCACTGATGTCAATAGAACGATTGTGGACGTATCAACGCAGAACCGCGTGAATTCCGAACGCGATCATAGACCTCCTTCCAGTGTCGCTAAAAATCCCGCAGTGAATTCCCAGGGATCTAACCAATTTATGAATTAAATGCGCTGTGCAAAAACTAGCGCATGCCGTTTGCTTGGGTGGGGAATGTGAGTGTGTGGTCGGGACCCCGAATCCTGCTCGGCCAGCCCGCAGGACATGGAAGTGATCGATCGGTTCTTCTTCAACGTCTGGTGGACACTGCGCCACCTGGTGGCCGATGTAGACAAATACAAGACGAAGGAAGCGCTGCTCTCAAGGCTGGACGATCGCAAGCTAAGTTAGCCTTTGGGCGAAGGGAGCCTAGGCTGACCAT
>JBBRRN010000445.1:0-3455 GCA_038200685.1 Nitrospirales bacterium | reverse complement strand
CTCGCACAGTGAGCGCGCAGACACTCAGTCCTGAAATGTTTTTGGACCCTCGTACCGAAGGCGGAAGAATGCGTGGTGAGGCAGCGCATAGTGCAGGCTGATCAATCGAAACCACGGTGCGGTGCCTGGTATAAAACTTAGGTGGCCGTACGCCGTCGGTCGGTCGATCCCGGGCGTGGTGGACTCACCTAATACTTGAAACGATAGCGTCCGAAAGTCCTCATCGATCAGCCGGTGCTTCAGGAATTCTCCATACACAGTTGGTCCGCCTTCACAGAGCAGCGTTCGGATGCCATGTTCCTGCCGGAGCCGTTGTGCGGCGGCGACCAGATCGACCCGCGTTCCTTCACCCACGGAGAGGATCTTCATCGTTCCTTCCCGGCCCAACCGCTTGAGCTGCGACCGGAGATGCTCTTGCCCCTCCCGAGCGGTGATGATCCACGCTTCAACTCGCGGAGAACTGAAGAGGCGAAGCGTGAGATCGATGTTCCCTGAACCGGTGAGCATGAGGACTTTCTGCCGACCGAGCCTGAGCGTATCCTGTCGGTAGATCCGTAATTCCTCGTCATCGATGCCGTAATCCCAGCCCCGCCCTTCCGGGTTTGGTTCCTCACGGAGCGTGCTCGCACCGATCACCTGCGCATCATGATGCGCCCGCAGAAAATCCATCAGCCAGCGATCGTCTCTGCTTCGTGACACTGTGTTGCCATCGTTCCAGCCCTGCATCTCTCTAAACGAGGCCCTGCCGTCCAGCCCCACCACAAAGTTGGAGGAGATATACGGGCGACGGGCGTCAGCAGGTGGAGGAAACCCAAACTGGCCATAACGTTCCTTGATGGGTCGCGGTAAGGGAAACACATCCTCGCTGACGTTATAACAGAGTTGCAGATCCATCGGCGCCTCCCGAAGGAGCCCCCACCTGTGCCTGTGCTGCATGCAGGGACACGACTAGCACCCACCGGTCAACATTCAAGGGGAGCAGAACGAGATGCATATTGAGAGGGCCATCTGGGCACAATCAGTCTCTGGTGGGTTCATCTTCCGCGGGAGGTAGATTGCTAATGGCTGGCCCATTGAGCACTGTCCCAAACATATCGAATCGCGATCCGTGACACGGGCAGTCCCAGGTGTGTTCTGCATGGTTCCATGCCACAATGCCTTCCAAATGCGGACACACTGCTGATCGTTCGTGCAACTGCCCTGCCTCATCGCAATACACGGCGATCTTCTTCAGGCCGCGGCGGACCACAGCACCGGAGCCGGGAGGAACTAACACGTCCTCCTTGACGTCCCCAGGGGTGACCCAATCAGCGTACTGAGCGACCATGTTGAGGGTTTCCTTAGCAAAGGTATTCAACGCACCGAGCGTCTTGCGAGAGGGGTCATACAGCGTGGACCAGGCATTTGTGCGACCGTGAATGAAGTCGGTGAGTACCATGCCGGCAATGGTCCCGTGCGTCATGCCGTTGCCCGAATCACCGGTCGCAAGATAGACGTTGGGTTCGTCCATCGGATTTCGTCCGATGAAGGCCAGGCCATCGACGGGTTCCATGACTTGGCCGGACCAACGGAAGGCGACGTCCGTCATCATCGGAAAACGGGCTCGTGCCCATTCCTCCAACCTCACATAGCGTGCCTCTGCATCGTCGGCCTGTCCAGTCTTATGATCCTCGCCACCCACAATCAAGAGATCACTCCCGACCGAGAGAGAAGGGCCCAGACGTACATAGTGATAGGGATTCAATGTGTCCCAATATAATCCTTTACTGATTGAGCCCGCCGGTACGGTCGCGCCGATCACAAAGGTGCGATACGCAGCTTGTTTGGTATGAATGGCTAAGAGGTCATTGACAGGGGTGTTGGTCGCCACCACCACCGCGTCTGCCGTCACCGTCAGGCCATCCTGCGTTTCAATGCGAGCTGATGTGCCCCCTTCAATCTTTGCGGCATGCGTCTCGGTGTAAATGCGTCCTCCATCTCTGATGATGGCCCGCGCAATCGCGGCCAAATATTTGAGGGGGTGAAATTGTGCTTGCCGTGGAAAACACAGTGTTCGGCCGGTATCGAATGAGGTAATGGGGGCGCGCGCAACCATATGGACATCCGTCAGGCCGGCCCGCTGCGCTGCAGACATTTCTTTATCGAGGATGTCGGTGGATTCTCCCGGTGGCACGAAGAGGTATCCGTCCAGACGCTCGAAATCACACTCGATCTGCTCTTCACGAACGATCCGTTCAATGTGGTCGATGGCGGCCGTGTGACTGTCGGCCGCGAGCCGCGCTCCTTTTTCTCCATGCAACCGCTCCAGATCCACATAGCGGTCATCAAGCGCGCACACGAGGTGTGCCGTGGTCCGTTCGGTCTCACCGGAGACAATCGGGCCATCGTCCAACACAATGACGGATTTTCCGCTTCGCCCCAGCAAATACGCGGTCGTTAATCCCGCAATACCCGCGCCGACGATACAGACCTGGGCCTGCTCATGCGTGAGTAACTTGGAAAAGCTGGGCAACTTGGCGGTGGCCATCCAGACTGAACGGCTTCGTCCCGCGTGGTCCTTCATGTGACGTTCTCCCGACACATCCCGCCCTCGGAATCACGGCGTGTCTCCCGTGTGGTCAATCGCACCGCGTGAAGCCAGACGGTCATGCGATGACCCGGCGGCTGATTCTGGCTAGCTCACGCGCGATGTCCTGAGGAGGCAGCACGAAATCCACACAGCCTGCAGCCTGAGCACTGAGCGGCATGCCGCCTACTTCGGCAGACGCGTCCTGCGCAAAGGTTGTTCCTCCCGTTGCCTTCATGTACTTGCATCCCTCAGCACCGTCGCTACCATACCCAGAGAGGATAATCCCGATCGCACGCGCCCCCATCGCTTCTGCTAAAGATATAAAAAAGACATCGACCTGCTTGTTCCTCCTCGTGCGCGGGGTGACAACTGTGAAGGCATCATTCTCAATGCGAAGATCCGTGTTCTGCACAATCACATAGACGTGATTCGCCTGGATCGGCATTGCTGTGGACGCCAGCATGACCGGCATGCTCGTGTGCCTCGACAGAATGTCAGCTAACTGAGTATCGGCGGTGGGGTGCACATGATACACAAGGACAAAGGCCATACCGGTCCGAGACGGCAAGGCGTCCAAGAGCGCCGTATAGGCGTTCAGACCGCCCGCTGAGCCGCCAATGCCGACAATGAAGTTCGGATGGGATGTCCTGTTCCCCTGTCTACGGCCAGATCGCTGGGTTGCCATCAGATCCTGTTACTTTTTTGATTCATGTTTTGTCTTAGAAACACGTTCACGACTTTTCTGTTTCTGCGTAGGTCCTACGGTAGCATCCGCATCCATGGGTACTACGCGCATCCCCTCATCGCTCAAAATCAATTTATGGACGTCACTGGAGTGGCCCATGCCACGAGACTTCACAATGTACAGGCCACGAATGCGTCGTTT
>JBBRRN010000444.1:0-3458 GCA_038200685.1 Nitrospirales bacterium | reverse complement strand
CGAATATGCAATTCGCGTCTCCATTGCAAAAGTTGCCCCGCCTCTTGTACCTTTTCTGGTCAATACTAAGAGGCTGAATGATGGCTCTTCCGAATGACCGCTCTGGTGCTCAAGATGTGCGCTGGGAAGATCATGTACCCTGGTCACTTCGTTATAGCGCATCCGTGACAAAGGGAGACTATGGGAAATTCTTTTCCTTACTCAGCGTGCGATTGGGAAATCTCATAAGCTTCAACGAAGCTAAACTCAAAAGCGTCTTCCATTTTGTGGGACAGTTGGCCTCTGAATCGTTGGGTAAATTCGAGACTGTTAGCACTTACACTCCAAGTCGTCAGATCAAAGACTTTTTCACACCCGAAATGTTAAGGGCCGCGGCGATCAGGTGAACTTCCACTCAACACAAAAAAGAGCCCCGAGAATTTCATTGGAATGCATTGATTGCTGAACGCCTGGAAGTCCTTCAGTCTCTTCTTCATATCCTCTGTCAGCAGCAGAATCACGACGCTCTGAGATTGTTAGTTCGGGACATCCGAAGATTCGCAGCCGACTCGGGAGTCTTACTTGATATCAAAGGAAATCCTCCAACAGTAGTGCCTATCGAGGAACCGCTATTGCAGAAGGAGGTCATAGATAACCTATTGCCGAGGCTAGAAGCCAAGTATCCTGAGCGTGCAGCAGACCTCACAAAGGCATACCACGATCTTCTTAGGGGCATAGACACAAATACTGTCTTCGGGAATGCCTTCAAGGCATTAGAAGAACTAGCGCGGCAAATCAGCGGCGAAACGAAACTTGAACTGAGCGATCGCTCGGCACTTGATAAGTATTTCCCAAAGCTGCATGGTACCATCCGTGACTCCCTTCTCAAACTATCCGCACATCGGGGAGACAAGGGTGCTCATGGCCGCAAAGGGCCTGATGAACATGAGATTCGCTTTCTGCTCTTTTCCATTTGCAACTTTGCGCTTCTACTTCTTGAGTACAGGGAACATTGTGGCTAAACTGTGGCAGAACTATCGTGTCTCATCGGTTTTTACGGGTTCCCCGCCTGCCTCTGATTCTGCTGTAAGTGGTTGAGAACGAAACGATAGGAGTAGATCGAGATCTATAGTCTCTGGTGTAGGGGTTACTTCCTTCACCGATGTTTTTACCGATAATCATTCAAACCGGTCCTACGCAGCGATGTTCAGACGGAACGATGATGCGCACTCCCTCGCGTCTGTTGGTCGTTCGACGGGGCTTTTGACACGGCTCGATTTGAATGAACCGGCGAAGAAGACGTTGCTGTTTGAGGAACAACTCGTGCCGACTCATTGGACTGACTTTCAGTCGTTGATGTGGCAGATTGAGAAACAAATGGGCATAAAGCAGGCAGGTCTGCCAACGTTTCTATCAAAGCGATCCACCGACTGAGGTGAGCCGCGAGGATGAACCCCTTCATCAGATCAAAACAGGAGTCTTCTGCTCTCAATGAATAATTCCCGACGCAAGCGAACCAGCACCTCCGTGCCGACGCCCACTACAGCCGCTGACTTGCCGCGGTCGGTGCCGACGTGGCCGAAATCGTCGACCGATTTTACCGGGATGCCCTTGCCGATTTCAGGTTCCTCGAAAGTCCCAAGTTCAAACAGTTCCTCCAGACCGACAGACTTACAGATACTAAAAGGTGGTAAGGCGGCCGACATGTAGTCGGCCCCCTCAATCACGCTTCGAGATTCTTGAGCATCAGTCCCGATCGATCAGCTTTCTACAAGGCATTCGTAACGGTAATGCCCACGCTACCTGCCCCTGTCGGTTCCGTTCCCAAATGAGTCAGTTCTCCGGTGGCAGTAGTGATACTGAAGGTTGAGACATAGGGGGAATTGAAATAGGTCACATAGACAAATTTTCCGGTGGCATCGACGGTCAGAAATCGCGCATCCGTCCCTGGTGCCGCCACAACTGGATTGACAGGGATAGGGGTCAGTGCGCCGGTGGTGGCGTCGATGCTGAAGATCGAGACGTCGTTGGAACCGACATTGACCACGTAGGCGAATCGCCCTGAAGACTCAACGGCCACGGCGCGAGGGGCGCTTCCACCGGTTGGAAGGGTTCCGACCAGCGTGAGTGCACCGGTCGTATTGTTAATGGCAAAGGCAGTCACACTGCTGGAGATGCCGCTTGCCACATAGGCGAATTTGCCGGATGGATCAACGGTAATATTGACGGGAATGGCTGGGGCCGGCACTGGAACGCCAACCGGGGTTAGGGCGCCGGTGGTGGCGTCGATGCTGAATGCGTGAACATCATTGGTGAGGGCCGCAGGGTGGCCGCTTGTCACATAGACGAAGCGGCCGGTTGGTTCTACAGCCACGGAGAAAGGCTCCGCTCCCGCTGCAACGTCGGGGCCGATGGACGTCAGGGCTCCGGTAGTGGAATCGATGCGGAAGGCGGAGACTCCACCGTGCTGATTTGCGACGTATAGAAACCGGCCGGTAGGATCTACCTTCAGGGAAATGGGATTGAGCCCTGCTCCCACTGGGGCGTCAATCGGCGTAAGGGCACCGGTCATGGTATTGATGCGATATGCAGAGACGTCATGTGAACCACTGTTTGCGACATAGGTGAAGCGGTTCGATGGATCGACAGCGACGAGAGTAGGGGCGATCCCCGGCAGCACGGATACGGATCCATTGGCTTCCAATTTGCCGGTGGCGGTATCTATCTTGTAGATGGACAGGGCGTTGTCAGTTTGGTTTGCCACATAGGCATAGTGTTGAATTGGAAGCGCAACGGGAATTGAAGGGCCAACGGGAGAAGCTACTCCTCCTTGACCATTATCGGCCCCGCAACCGGAATATCCGCTCATAGCGAGGAGCGCCAGTCCCCAAGTGGCTACTGACATGATGAAACGGGACGGTGCCTGTTGCTTTGTGCCCATGCCTTGGTACTCCTCTCTTAAAAGCGTCTGTTGATCTGGCACTGGACCCATGATGCCACAGCCCAACTGGCTGACAATCCCTACGTTGGATGAAGGCCTCCCACTTTCGATGTGGCTAGGCTGTATCGCGGAGGTGTATCAGGCAGGTGAAAGACTTGGAATCGCTGTCCAATTCAGGAAGTTTATAACTGACGCTAATGCGTAGGATCCGTTCCAGCCCTTTAGTATGTCAGACGAACAGTATGCGTCTTGCGTGAAGTACGAGTCACAAAAACCAGTTGCGGTGAATCCCGAAGGACAAGTGACGGATACTAAGGCTAGGGGGCCCCTACCAGGGCGGGGTGCCCCAAGGGTGCACCCCCCTCCCTATCGTCCACGGCCAGTTTACCGGCTTGGCACGTTCGAGCGAGGTGTTATTAGGGTGTTAGAAAGAGGAACAAATCAGGCAGAAATGAATACAAGACAACTGATGTGGAATGAATGAGTGAAACTGCAATCGCCAGGAATGAAAAGGGGATTGCCCATGTCATCAACGACT